>CAYFTD010000240.1:0-5561 GCA_964345915.1 uncultured archaeon | reverse complement strand
AAAAAGAGTACGTTTGACTTCGAATCCACACTCAATGAATCTTGTTCTTAGACCAATCTCAGCATCTATCTCCGCATTGAGAATCCTTACGCCCTCATAATACAATCCCACGATTAGTCCATTGATCAGACCTGACAATCGTTCTTTACTAGCGCTTGTGTTCGCAAAGGATGAAACAAGATCAATCCGTCCTCTTCTCCTATTGTGTTTGGAGCGAGAGGCAATCAGGAGAGGTGCTGAAAGGTTTCCGCTGATTCCTACGAAACGCGGTTGCCAGCCCTTTGACCTATGGTCCCTCAACTCAAACAGGTCCATGGGACGACCGTGCAATCGCCTAGACCAGTCTGGAGGTCCTGTCTTTTTGTGTTTGTTTCCCCAACTCTTCACATGAACATCATCTGCAGGGATTTGGTCTGATATCGATTCAAGCTGCAACTCCATCTCATGTCGAATGCGTTTGGGCTCGAAAGTGAACTTGCTAAGGAGATCACCGATTCTCACTTGAGCCATGAATGTCCACGAAACAAGAGATCTTGAATTTGCCAGCCTGGCTCTTTCCATGAAGTGTTCTATCAGGGCAGCAACAGCTGATGTCTTTCTGGGGAGAGAACTCAGGTCAGTCATGAAGGAAACTCCCGCCTTCTCTGACGTCAAGAAACGAGCAACTGCTGTTGGTCGCTTGCCCTCAAATCCCATGTACATGCTCTCTCGTCTGCAAAGACCGGCCTTGATTAGGGACTCCAAGTCCCGAGCTGTTAGAGGAGCAAAACCCGACAGGTTCCGCCGCCCATCATTGTATACACTAACCCAGTCATGAATTCGATTCTCGGTGAGAGTTGTCAGGGTAGTCTTAGTCAATTGATCTCTCACTCATCTCTTCGAAAACGCCTTTTGAAACTACCCCACTGTGTTCTTGCCTCAACATTTGCTGAGAATCGACTGCTTATAACAATAGAAAACGAACAATACCTGTAGTAGGTGTTTGCGTAGATCGGGAGATCCGCGAGTTTCATCGCGGGAAATTCCTCCACGATAATCACGGGGGTCCCGGAACCGGGACCTCCAACTTCTCCTTCTCACTTCTTCCCCATTGTGAGCGCCATTATTGCCTTCTGGACATGGAGCCTGTTCTCAGCTACATCATATACTATGGACTTGGGTCCGTCACAGACTTCGTCTGTCACCTCAGCGTTTCGGTCGACCGGCCCACAGTGTGTGAAGAATGCGTCGTTGGTCTTTGCCATCCAGTCCTTGGTGGTAATCCATTCGTCGAACTTGGATGCAATCTCAATCTCCTTCTGCTTGGCGGCGTCGACTCCTTTCTTGTTCATATCATCATAGAAAGATGCAGTCATCCAGTTACGCGAATATACGAAATCTGCGTCCCTGTAGCCCTCTTCTAGGTCGTGAACAATCTCGAAACGGCTGTTGGACCTATTTGCGTTTTCCTCACACATTTTGATGACTTCAGGGTCTAAGTCGTATCCCTCAGGATGTGCCAACGTTACATCCATTCCAAGCCGGGTGTTTATCAGAATGCTCTCCTGTACCGAACACCAAGACCGGACAAGGGCTCCCTTGCCCCAGACCTGCAAGAGCTTCTTTCCCTTCAGGTTCTTTCCACCATGCATCCTGTAGCCCATTACATCCGCCAGTCCTTGACATGGATGATACTTGTCGTGGGCCATGCTAACAATCGGCACACTCGCGTGCTCTGCGTATTCTTGAAGAAGTGCATGTCCTTGACCATAGTGCTCCAAGGCGGTTTCAAGGATCCTAATGCCTATCCCCACAGCATATCTACTCATGACTTGCGCCGCGTCCTCGACAGTTTCCCCTGCCGTCTTGGCAGATTTCAGTCTCATTGTCTTTGGTTCTAGAAACTGCGCATGACCTCCGAGTTCCGAAGCTGCGGCCTCAAACGACTGTCTTGTGCGAACAGACGGATTGTAGAAGAACATGAAGAACGTACGTCTGTCAAGACAGTTGTTTAGAGGATGTTCATAGCGGTTTGCCTTGAACTCGAATGAAAGATCAAGCGTCCTCTCCAACTCCTCCACACTCCAGTCCTGTGTGCAGAGAAGGTCGCGTCCATGTAGACCATTCATGGTGTTCACAGAGCCATGGAAGATTCATGGAGGTTTTAGGTCTATCGTAATACTCGGAGCATCTAAGTGAAGGAAGAAGATCACGTGTAGCAACTTGCGTTCGGACTCTGAACATTGCATCTGCTCGGACATACAAGTGCCAGCAGCGAAACCGTTTTCTGAGACTATCGAACGCAACATGACTGTTCTCAGATGAAGGCTGGACAATCCCTAAATACATTTGAAGAGTTTGCGGCGAGATTTGGCTTAGATATCCGCTTCTCAAAGGATCAGCATCTCGAGTTCAAGGAGGACATTCCAGTCGTCCTTAGTTCATCTCAGCTCGATGAAATTGTCGACCAGATTTCCGGACAGAAGGACCTTGGAGTATTTCTAGAAGAAACTGCACCAGATATCTCACCCGTCTGCATGTCGCTGTTCGTGTTGAATGAAGCCATATGGGAGCTAATGAAACGGAAGCCCTGGGACAAAGAGAAAATGCTTGCCATGACTACGATGCCCTATTGTTGCTGGGACAGCAAGGAGAAGAGTGCATCAAATCCGAAGTCGGCAAAGAGGTGGGAACTTCATCCGAATTCCTTGGCCTATAGGAGCGCATCTTCGGAGATCATGATAGCTGGAGAGGGTGGAGACTTCGGCGGATTCATTGAACAGAGTATGGTTTCGGCAAGGAGATTTGGCATTCCCGAATCGTGGGGACTCGTGCCGAACTATCAATTCATGAGGGTAGAGATTGTTGCCGACCTGAAGGACGCTAAGATCAGTGTCAATCCAGAACCTGCCGATGAGTTTGATTATGACTTCTCGGCTCCAGCAAAGAACTTCTACGACCATGGTGTACACATGGAAATCTCTGGGGAGAATGTGAGTCTGAAGGTAGAGAAGAGAAAACCGTCAAAGCTTAGAGGCGAGGTTCACCTGCTAATTGGAGTTCCAAGTGATTCTGAAGATGAAGGGTCAAAGGCACTCTTGTCCGATGTTTGGTTCTGGGCACTGAAACGTCTAGTGGAGGCAGAGAAATAGATGTATATGGTCGTCGCTTTGTTGCTCCTAGGACTCTTGTCCTTCATCGTTTCTCTAGTCTGGTACAGAAGACTGAATGCTTTTGATGAACTCTTCACATTCTTCAGTGGCAGGTTCAATGCTGACGAGATTGATATTGGCGGCAGTCAGAAATACACCAGTTGCCTATCACACAGATGGGTCATGAAGAACATTGTCCGCGGCAACTACTTGAAATCCGGAGAGTCCTTGAGTGACTTTGTTGGACAAAACACCTTCTTTGGAACTATGGCTGTGGGGTTGGCTCTTGGCGTAATACCAATGATCCTTGTGTATGTCTTCATTCAAAGCTTCACACTAGGAGGAGCTTCGCTTGGAGTAGTCATGATAGCTGTTTTCATCGTTCAGAGTCCAGGTGAAGTAGAGGTTTCGCATGACCTTCTGAACTATCTCACAGAGCAAGACTTGCCAAAACTCGAGAAGGGAGACCTTGCGTATGCAAAGGTGTCCTCCGGGAGAATCACTCGATGGGTAAGAACCCTTTGGATCATTGGAGCTGTATCCATAGCCGTTGCTCCTTGGGGGGAATTGATACCAGAGGCGGTAGCATTCTCTCTTGCTTCGTTCTTTAATTTCTTTATGACTCAGGTCTTCTTGCCACTAGCAGAAGTTTCGTATCCACTCGCCCTGCTTCTGTACATCTCTGCAGCGCCCCTCACACTAGCGTTGGTCTATGTGATGGTTAGGTGGATTCGAAAACAAGTCAGACTTAGAAGAGAAGGGCCCCCTGTATAGGGTAGCTCGTTCTAAATCCCAATGAAGATGCTAATCCACGTGAAGAGGAACCCCCAAAGAAAAAGAAAGACGCTGGCAATCATCAAGCTGAGACCCAGCAGCGCAATTCTCCAAGATGTCGTTGGGTTTCCCTCATCGTCGTACCTCTTCGAGTCTTCAAGAGGTTGTCGAGAGAACATGCACGCGCCAACAAGCAGCAGTATTCCGGTCAATGTGAAACCGAGGACTTCTACCGCATAACGAAAGACAGAGAGGTCCACTATCACGGATCCTATGAACCCAATTATGAGTATTAGAAACATCAACAGTGTCGCCCAGCTGAAACCACGCGTGGCGGCATCTCTCCACACGTGCCGCTCCTCCAATCAAGGTAGAAGGACAAAGGCGAGTCCGATCACGAGAAGTACAACTGCCAACAAGACCAACGGAAGGAAAATGGTTTCAAGAGAAGCAATGAAGAACGCAACGTAATCCTTTCCATCCAGAGGTGCGTGTGTTGGTTCGTCATGTTCTCCGTACTCAGACCAGTCAATTCCCTCGCGTTCTTCCTCTTCTTCCATTCATAGTTCCTCCATTTCGTATTTCAGAATCTGTGATTTCACCTCAACGCTCTTGATACGTACCTTCAACTACCGGCAACTGCGGCCGTCACTTCCTCTTTGAATTCCAAATCCAGTTCTCCGGCGAAATGGCATGCAACCAGGTGACCCTCACCCATGTCGCGAAGCTCTGGTATCTCCTCCTTGCAGACCTCTTGTGCAAACCTGCATCGGGGATGGAATCTACATCCAGGCGGCGGATTGATAGGACTAGGTACCTCTCCTGCCAAGATTTGTGCTCGGCCTCTGAACTCTGGATTCGGCACTGGAACTGCTGACACGAGGGCCGCTGAGTATGGATGCATCGCCTCCTCGAAGATATCACGAGGGGTCATCTCCACTATCTTACCCAAGTACATGACGGCGACTCTGTCACTCATATGCTTGACTACGCTTAGGTTGTGAGATATGAACAAATATGTTAGTTCAAACTCTTTCTGCAAGTCTCTCATCAGATTCAGAGTCTGTGCCTGTACCGACACGTCGGTACTCGACGTTGGCTCATCCATCACCACGAACCTCGGGTTCAGTGCCAGCGCACGAGCGATACAGATGCGCTGTCTCTGGCCGCCACTAAACTCGTGTGGAAACCTGTTAAGGTGGTCCTCGGTGAGGCCTACCTTCTGAAGAAGTTCTAGAACCATTTGTCGCAGCTTGTAGCCACGGGCGATTCCGTTTACTATGAGTGGTTCGCCCACTGCATTCTTGATAGTTAGCCTGGGATCAAGTGAAGCCATTGGATCCTGGAATACGATTCCCATATTGCGACGATACTTACGTAGCTCCCTTTGCCTAAGGCCTGCGATGTCCGTGCCCTCGAAGAGTATCTCTCCAGATGTGGGAGGAATCAGTCGCAGTATGGTTCTCCCTGCCGTGGTCTTTCCACAGCCTGACTCACCAACGAGACCAAGAGTTTCCCCTTCTTAGATATCAAAGGAGATGTCGTCGACAGCTCTTACATAGCCAAGTACCTTGCGGAACACTCCACCAGTCAGTGGAAAGTACTTCTTCAGATTCTTGATTTCAACCAAGGCTTTTCCGTCTGGCATCACATATC
>CAYFTD010000239.1:0-12031 GCA_964345915.1 uncultured archaeon | reverse complement strand
GTCCTTGAAATAAAGGAAGGCAATGCAATAACGCTCCCAGGAGAATTCGTTGAGGGAATCAAACAACAATTCGGTCTCGCGATTCTTGTGATGAAGGACAATAATGTGAAGCTCTATCCAGTTGACGACAAAGAAGTGATGTATCTGAAACTCGAGATTGAGAAGCTTAGCAAGAGCTTTCTTGAGGAGCTCACAACCATCTTCATGAAGGCGGGACTTGACGACATTCTTTTCACAAGCGGGATTTGCCAAGCTGCTGATCAGTGCTACTACGAATGCTACTTCACTCCTAAACAGCTGAACTTGTCTGTCGAGGAGCTAGATTCCCATCTGAATGGCATCGCAGGCGTTCAGAAAGTCGTGCTTCATCAGGTGCCCATTGGCTAGCGGGCACCATTTCTCACTGCCATATGAGCAGATTCACTTCAACGCGGCTTGCGAGCTTGTTCAGTTGCATTTGTCAGTTCTATGCTGCAAAGGATGGGTGTGTCAACCATCATGCTAGGTCTAGCCGGCGTTTTCGGAGACAGTCATCCCGAGGATACACAATTACTGGTTGAGAAGATGGCAGGTCTTCTTCTCCATAGAGGAAAGAAGAGGATCCTAAGATCATTCGCCGACGATGGACAGAATGTAGTTATCTCATGTCACTCTATGACTCATGATGACTATGTGGCCGAGTCAGGAAAGCAGGGTCTCCTTATTGTAGATGGTCTGGAGCCTCATTCAACCAGCATCAATGATCTTCATGGGATTATGAATCCAGCAATCACTCTTTCGCTAGAAGAAGTCGCATTGAAAGCGCAATCTCTTGGCCTTTCAGAGTGTCTCGCTATGAGCGCTCTTGATGGGGTGCTGAGTGCGGTTAGATTCCCTTTCTCAATGCGCCCATTCTACTTCGGTACACGTGACAGACTTCTCTTCTTTGCCTCAGAGAGGAAGTGTCTTTGGACTCTAGAAGTTTCCAATCTCCAGGCACTTCAACCGGGAGAGATGCTCTTTGTGAATAAGGATTCACGACCACAGCGGACTGCTCGAGTACCTACGCCTCAACCCACCGTTGACAATAGCCTCTCAAAACGGTCTGTAATCAGCGAGATGGCGCTTTTGCTGAAGTCCAGATTTCAGAGAATTCGAAACCGTGAGATTGGAGTACTGTTCTCTGGTGGTGTGGATAGTTCCCTCGCAGCCCTGCTTGCCAGTGAGGTTTGTGACAGCGTAACTCTATACTCTTCGCGTGCAGAGGATTCTCACGACAGAAGAGTCGCATACAAGTCTGCCAGATCCATTGGCCTGGATCTTGTTGAAGTGGAGATTGACACTGACGTAGTCTGGGAAGCGTTACCAAGAGTCATCTGGGCAACAGAGAGCTCGAAGCTAATGGACATCGAAATCGCCCTGCCATTCTTCTTGGCGGCCCAAAGGGCGTCAGAAGACGGACTGACGCTAATCATGTCGGGACAAGGACCAGATGAGCTCTTTGCTGGATACTCGCGACACCTTGGCATCTACAAAGAAAAGGGCCCAGATTCCTTGGCTTTTCAGCTGTGGGAGGAAGTGTCAAGGACACATGAAGTGAACATAGAGAGAGACGAAAGGACAATAGCATCTCTCGGGCTCCAAGCGTTCTTCCCCTACCTGGATAGTCAATTCGTCCGTCTTGCACTTACCGTGCCAGCCTCGTGGAAGATCAATCCAGAAGAAACTCCATCTAGAAAGATTGTGTTTAGAGAACTGGCTAGACTCCTTGGTCTGCCTGAAGTGATTGCCAAGATTCCGAAGAGAGCGACTCAATACAGCTCAGGGTCCAGCAATGCACTTCAGAAGGCGGTTTCTAGACATGTGAAGAATGCCTCGAACCTCGGGAAAAAGAAGCTGGTAGCTCTTACGCAGTCAGTGCTTGATCGGCTTTCTTGTGACATGGGAATGCCTGTTGAGAAATCTTTTGAGAAGATCGAGTTTAGGACAGAACCGACCTTACCTGTTGTCAGAGAGTAGCCCTTTAGCCTCCAGCAATGAGCGGAAGTACGACCACCACGGCGTTCTCTTCTAGGACAGTTTCGAGAGACATTCTCTTGCCGTCCATCAATACAACATGGTCAAGAGATAGACTCAGTTCCTCCAACAGCTCTCTTACTGTCGTCCTCTTAGAAACTGTGACGTGTTTTGCCTTTGTGTCGACAGTTGACAAGGTACTCACTGTGGTGGTACACGACATCTTGACTTATAGCCTTAATCCAGCCATCACCGCAATCAGTGCTATCAACACTCTTTGACATTACAGTAGGCATATATAGTGCTTCACGAGTCCGAGCTTCGTCGGCATCATGCTAAGTCGTAGTAGGACATTCGGTGAAAGTCGTTACCATCAGAGGTGCACGCAACAACCTTCATAAGAGCTTCAAGCAGACAGAACTAAATCGCAGCCGAAATGACGTAGAACAATTCGACAATTAACGATTTGATAAAGGAGAGAGCGTACATGGTTGGCATTGTAGGTTATGGTGTCTACGTACCACGCTATAGAATTAAGACCGAGGATATCGCAAAAGTCTGGGGTGCAAGTCCCAAGATTGGGAAAGCTCTAGGCGTATTCGAGAAGTCGGTTGCAGGTCCTGACGAGGACGTAGCAACGATTTCAGTCGAGGCCGCGCGAAACGCAGTCAAACATGGCGGGGTTGACCCGACCAAAATCGGGGCAGTCTATGTTGGTTCGGAATCGCATCCATATGCAGTGAAGCCCACAGGAACCATTGTTGCTGAGGCAATTGGCTGCACTACAGATCTAACGTGTGCAGACTATGAATTCGCCTGCAAGGCAGGAACGGCAGCCATTCAGACTTGCATGGGTCTTGTCAAGTCAGGGATGATTGAAGTTGGACTTGCCATTGGCTCTGACACGGCCCAAGGTCGACCGGGGGATGCGTTGGAGTACTCAGCATCCTCAGGAGGTGTCGCCCTCCTCATTGGTGATAAGAAACCTGTTGCCACAATTGAAGACACGACATCCTTCACCACTGATACTCCTGATTTCTGGCGACGTGAAGGTGAAGACTTCCCAAGCCACGGTGCCAGATTCACGGGTGAGCCTGCCTACTTCCGTCACGTAGGAGAAGGCGCCAAATCCATGTTCAGGAAGACTGACACCACGGTTGATGATTACGACTATTTCGTCTTTCACATGCCTAACGGGAAGTTTCCCCTCAGCATGGGGAGACAACTTGGAGTACCTGCTGAGAAGCTGGAAGATGGCTTGGTCGTAAGGAAGATCGGCAATACCTATTCAGCCTCAGCAATGATTGGGCTGGCAAGGATTCTGGACATTGCGGAACCTGGTGCAAAGATATTCTGTGTTTCATATGGTTCTGGGGCCGGGAGTGATGCATTCGTTATCAAGGTCGAGAAGGAGATAGAGAAGCATCGCGGGGAAGTCCCAACAGTAGATGACTATATTGAACGTCGCACGTACGTAGACTATTCAATCTACGCGAAGTACAGACGTAAGATCGTGGCGCTTGCATGAGGGAGTGATCAAATGGGTAGAAAAGTCGCAATCGCAGGAGTCGGTACAAGCAAGTTCGGTGAATTATGGGACCAAAGTATACGTGACATAACGCTGGATGCCGGAATGGTGTGCATCTTTGATGCCGGTGTAAGAGGTGCGGATATTGATGCCATCTGTATTGGGAACATGAGTGCTGGGCGGTTCACTGGTCAGGAACATCTTGGGGCGATGGCTGCGGACATGGGCGGACTTGGCAACATCCCCTCATACAGCGTTGAGGCTGCTTGCGCCAGCGGAGGAGCTGCAGTGCGACAAGCCTACATGGCTATCCGGTCAGGTGAGCACGACATAATGATGGTACTTGGAATGGAAAAGATGAGTGATGTCACCCAGACCGATGCGATGAACACAATGAGTGTCGCTTCAGACTGGGAATGGGAAGGCATGTTTGGCGCCACATTTCCGGCCCTATACGCATTCATGGCTCGACGCCACATGATGGAATATGGCACGACTGAAGAGCACCTGAGTCTTGTAACGGTGAAGAATCACGCCAATGCAGCACACAATCCCTACGCACAGTTTCAGCGACCAGTACCTCTGGAAGTCGTAATGAGATCAGGTTTCATTGCCGACCCGCTTCGGGTTCTACATTCGTCACCCGTAAGTGACGGGGCTGCCGGTCTGATAATGTGTTCCGAGGAAAAAGCGAAGGAGTTGACAGATACACCAGTATACGTACATTCTTCAACACAGGCCAGTGATACGCTGGCACTTCATGACAGGGATAGCATCACCAGAATGGACTCGGTGATTCTATCTTCTAGAGAGGCACTAAAGAGAGCTGGTATGAAAGTCACTGACATTGATGTATTCGAGTTGCATGATAGCTTCACCATAAGTGAAATCATGCTAGTTGAGGACGTAGGCATTGTCAAGAAGGGTGAAGGTGGAAAGGCCCAGGAAGAAGGCCTGACTGAAATCGGTGGCAAATTCCCAGTAAACACCTCGGGAGGTCTCAAGGCTCGAGGACACCCCATCGGCGCGACCGGTGTCGCGCAGATTGTTGAACTGGTTCACCAGTTGCGTGGTGACGCGGAAGGTCGACAGGTCGACGGCGCCGAGAAGGCGATGGCAGTAAACATCGGAGGGACTGGGGCTACGTCCATTGTCCATGTTCTTGGAGTGTGATCAAAGATGGCCGAGAAAGGAGTTGCACAGGTCTGGAGGAGAATTCGGTCGATATACAACATCGAAGGAATCGTCTGCAAGAATTGTGACACCTACTATTTCCCACCACGGTTGGTGTGTCCGAAATGCAGGCGGAAGGGACAGCTAGAGGAATACAAATTCAAAGGCCTCGGAAACATACACACTTTTGCAATTGTAAGGCAGGCTCCTGAGAATTTCAAGCGCCAAGTACCATATGTGGTAGCCCAGGTAGAACTGGATGAAGGGGCTCGAATCACGGCTCAAATAGTGAACGTCGACCCTGAAGACGTAGAGATCGGGATGAGAGTGAGAGCATGTTTCCGCAAGATTACGGAGTACGGAGAAGGCGGGCTAATAGTTTACGGTTACAAGTTCGAACCTGTTCTGAAGGTGACAGGACATCCTTACCCATGAAGAGATTCTAGGTCCACAGATTAAGCTCAGTGATGCCACCTACAGCTGGAAAGGAAACGTTCCGAATCAATGATTGGCCGATTACTGCTTTGTGGGCAGATGAGTTGTGTACATGCCCGTGTATCACTAGGTCCGGCTGTTGCTTCTGAACAACTTTGTAGAACTTCCTGCTGCCCAGCCACGCAAATGCCTTATTGTCCTCACCGACACATGTTTCGAGACAGGGGCTGTAGTGCATAAGGAGAATGGTGCGATCCACTTTCTTTCGTAGTTTCTTCAGCAGGGATGAGGCTCTAGCCGCTCTCCGTTGGAAGATTCGTTTTATACTTGGTATATGGCGCCTCTGCCAGTTCGTGGCCTTGTCTAGCGAGCCTTGAGTGCCAACGACACCTACCTTCATACCGTCAGCATCTATGGTCGATGACTTCTCATCCAAGAACTGAATACGGTCGCCAGCAATCTCGACCAGCTCTTTCCGGATATCTGAGTATTCCTCATTTCCAAAGCAAGAAACAATCGGGAAATCTGTTCCTAGTTTTGCCTCAATCACGTCGAGGACTCCAAGGATCTCCTCCGCCTTGCCCCGGTCAATCATATCTCCCGCCATCAAGAACAGATCAGGGTCTGATGACTTCGATAGACCTTCGATGAACTCTTCCAGGAATCGAGGACTATGTACATCTGCAACCGCTAGTATCTTCATCACTGTAACACTTTGCCCTGATGGTTGGTTTCTAAGGTGAAACAAGGATATTAAAGTTTCAAAATACAGGAGCATGCTGTGTGACTGATGGGTGGTACATATGCTCTGAACCTCTTTGATCGATTTCATCTCGGACACCACTCGATGATTGAAAGACTCTCTAGTATGCGACAGCCTACCGCTGTCATAACTGATGGCGAGATGATGGGTACAGACCTTCCATTGGAGAGTATAATACAGCCACTGGAGGTTCGCCTTGCGAAGCTTAAGGAGTACCTTGAGCAGGTTCATCTCAGTAATTCAATTCATGTGACTTCCATGTCCAGTCAAGATGAGCTGTTCTCAGTCGAGGGGCCCGCCAGATTCCTGATGTATCAAGGACCGTGTTGTGACGAGATTAGGGCCGGTGCATTGGCGAAAAGAGCCAAGGAATTGGATTACGAAGACGAGCTTGACCATATGACACCTGTTCGGGCATTTGACGGAAACAAGCTGACTTCAGCACGAATAAGGAGAGGCGAAATCGACAGACAGGGTCAACGTCTAAGAGGGACCAATGAGCCACCTCGGAAACTTGACCTATCTGTGCGCACTAAGCTCAAGGCACCAAAAGGCGATGTTTACGATAAGAAGGATGGAGCTCCTGAGGAACGAATCGTCACTAGGATTAGACTCGAAGAGCCGAAGATTGTCATTGCGGTTGGTGACGTTACAAGTGCCACCATGATTGAACAAGGCTACTCGCCCGATGTGGCCATTGTGGATGGCATTACAAAGAGGGGAGTATTCGAAGAGAAACTCACTGGAGAGCGCGAATACGTCTTCTACAACCCTGCTGCTGTCTTGTATCCCGAAGCATGGTCGACAATTGACACGGCCATTCGTGACAAAGCCAAATCCCTCGTGACCGTGGAAGGAGAAGAGGATCTGATGGGATTTCCTGCCGTACTGCTCGCCCCGAATGGGTCGGTCATGGTCTATGGCCAACCAGATGTCGGCATCATATGGGTTCCTGTGGACAAAGGCAACAAGAGTCTGGCGCGCGCGTATCTTGAGGAGATGCCGATCATCACCTAGTGTGATCTTTGCATGGCTTTCGGGATCTTATCAATGCAGTCCGTAGGTACAATATGGTTTCCTAGGTGCTCGAATGCTAGCTCACCTGCCACCCCGGACACATAGGCTCCAGCAGCGGCAGCGTAGAAGGCACCCTTTCCATGGGCCAGTAGAGCGGCGACAATTCCTGTCAAGACATCTCCTGTCCCACCAACTGTCATGGCTGGAACTCCTGTTCGGTTCAGCTTGTATCTACCATCTGGACGAGCAACTATGTCAACAGGACCCTTAAGCAGAACAACAGAATTGTAATTCTGTGAGGCCATTACTGCTTTGTCTATCCTGTCTTTCGTCTCCATCGATTCAGGAAGCCTCTCTCCGAGAAGCAGAGCAAGCTCTCCCCAATGAGGAGTCAAAACAGCATTTTCAGATGTAAGTTGAATCTCAGAGCCTGCGAGTGCCTTCAGTCCATCTGCGTCCAATACCATCCGTTTACCTGACGATCCAAGTTTTTCTGCTATGATTCTCACAGCCGAAATGGTTTCAGAATCCATTCCAAGTCCAGGTCCAAGAGCCACAACATCTTGGTTGCTCGACTCGTCTAGGACCGCCTCTGCACCCTCTTGTAGAAGTATCCTTGTTCCTAGACTACTTACCATGAGGTTTGGACTATATGAACGAACTGCAGTAACCACAGATTCTGGAACAAAGACGCTAACAAGGTCAGCACCGGTCCTGAGTGCAGCCATCCCGGCCAATGCGGGTGCTCCAGAATAGACATCGCTACCGCCAACGAAAAGTATTCGTCCGAAGTCGCCCTTGTGCGCAGAAGCACGTCGCGGTTCATTGAACAGGGATAGGTCTCCGGGTCCGCATAGTCGTGACGCCTCGGCTGGAATCCCAATTGAAACCACGACCTGTTTGCCCGCATGTTCCTTCGCATGTTTTAGACCAACCTTTGGTGCATGGAGGACTATTGTGACGTCGGACTTGGCGACTGTTCCGTGCACTTCGCCGGTGTCCGAATCAATGCCAGTAGGAACATCTACCGCAAACTTCATCGCAGCCGACTTGTTGTAGGCCTTCACAGCAGTAACCATTGGCTCCCTTATTCGACTCTTCAGGCCAAATCCCATCATAGCATCAATTAGGACATCAGCCTCGAGTATGGATTTGCATGCCTTGACTGACGATTCCGTCGTCAGAACTCCCTTCCTGATTTCATGAAGCTTCTTGAGAATCTCCCAATTCAGAAGGGTGTCCTTGTTTGATATGTCGTTCTCAGAACCGAGAAGATAGACCTCGACAATCGCGCCGTCTTCCTGCAGATACCTGGCTGCAACTATCCCATCCCCCCCGTTCCCCCCAAGGCCGCAGAGTATCACAACTCTCTTGCCTTCAACACTTCCCTTCTGGGCCACAATTCTCGCGACTTCTCTCCCTGCGTTGTGCATAAGCATGCTGTGGGAGATTCCCAGAAGGTTCGAGTTGAGCTCAACTACCCGCATTTCTTCAGATGTGAGTGGGGATCTCTGCATATGCAACACCAGTGTGATAGGGGAAACGGTTCCAGACTAATGAACTCTTTCAGTGTGACTCCAGCATAAGCTTACGTCGCAGGAAGATTGATTCGCTTGGCAGTTACGTAGCGCGTATAAGTAGACATGCGAGGATTCTCGATGACTGAATACTACTCAGCACATCTTTCTGCCGAACGTTTGAAGAGGTGCTACCAAATCGCGCCGCCTCGCATAATGAGATACCTGAAGTCCGAGCTGGAATTCGTTGTTGACCAGATAGGGCCATTTGACCTCGTTCTGGAATTAGGCTGTGGCTATGGACGAGCCTTGAACGAGATTTGTGGTCAGTCCGGGGATATCGTAGGAATTGACATTTCAGGTGAGAGTCTGAACTATGCTCTCGACTATGTCGGGTGTGCAAATCTGGTGCAGCTATCTCAAATGAATGCGACGAGTCTAGCTTTCGACAATGATGTCTTCGACGTCGTGGTCTGCATTCAGAACGGCATCTCGGCCTTTGGGACGAATCCCATTGAGCTTGTTCGAGAGAGTCTCCGCGTGACACGCCCCAATGGATTCTGTTACTTTTCAAGCTATTCAGACAAGATATGGGAGGAAAGACTTGAATGGTTCTCAATCCAGTCTGAGGAAGGCCTCGTAGGGGAGATAGACTGGGCAAAGACAGCGAAGGGACATATCGTCTGCAAGGACGGATTTGAAGCTACAACATTCAGACCGCACGACTTCAGAAGGATAGCGGAGGAAGTTGGTTTCACTCCACACATCATTGAAATCGATGAATCGAGCCTATTCTGCTGCATCGAGAAGGGCGCGTGAGATGTTGAAACTGCTCGGGTTGTTACCCTGTTTCCAAATCCTTTTATGACCAATATAGCCGAGGCCGACTCATGCTCGAGCCTTCCAGAGAGATCCTTGTTTCAGAGCTAATCACTATGTTACAGAGGATTCAGCAGAAACTTGGATATATTCCCAAGGAGGCTGTGCAGTGGCTGGCAGAAGAGATGCACATCAGCGAACAGGAGGTATATGGTGTTGCCACTTTTTACAAGAACTTCAGATTCTCTCCTCCTGGCAAGCATCAGGTAAAGATGTGCATGGGCACAGCTTGCTTCGTGCAGGGAGGCGAGAAACTACTCTCGGCCACCGTTGAAAGACTAGGTATCAGTCCTGGCGAGACGACCCCAGATAGAAGGTATAGCTTGGAGCGTGTAGCTTGCCTTGGTTGCTGTGCTCTTGCCCCTGTAACAGTAGTAGACGACGAAGTTCACGGGAAAACAACGCAGCGGTCTCTCTCAAGGTTGTTCAACAAGATCGACCAGCAGGACAGACAAGAAGCCAAGGGGGCGCGCAAGTGACCAGTGATGATCTCAAGACGGTGTTCATCTGCAGAGGAACTGGATGTGAGTCATCGAAGTCGGCTGAGCTGCATGAGATGCTGGAGAAAGAAGTGGATAAGCACGGGTTCGAGAGCAGTGTTCAGGTCAAGAAGACGGGCTGTCATGGATTCTGTCAACAAGGTCCAATAGTTAGCATCGAACCAGAGGGCACTTTTTATGCCATGGTACAGGAATCTGACGTTTCCGAGATTGTTGAATCACATGTCATTGGGGGCGCACCCGTAGAGAGGCTATTCTATGTGGAACCGAATTCTGGCGAGAGGATTCCCAAGTATGACGACATCCCATTCTATGCGAACCAGCACAGGATTGTCCTTCGAAACTGTGGTGAGATTGATCCAGAGAGTATAGACGACTACATCGGCAGAGGAGGCTATGAGGGCCTCAGAAGGGCAATCACTGAGATGACACCAGAGCAGGTGGTAGAAGAAGTAATCGAGTCCGGCCTACGAGGGAGAGGAGGTGCGGGCTTCCCAACTGGGCTCAAGTGGAAACTCGGAAGGAACGCACCGGGCAGTCAGAAGTACGTCGTGTGTAACGCAGACGAGGGCGATCCGGGAGCGTTCATGGACCGATCCCTATTGGAAGCAGACCCTCACAGTGCATTGGAAGGGATTCTGATTGCGTGCTATGCAATCGGGGCAAGTGACGGGTACATCTACGTTCGTCACGAGTATCCTCTGGCTGTAGAACGGTTCAGAAGAGCGCTAGATGATGCCAGGGAAAGAGGATTTGTCGGATAGAATGTGCTGGAAGCGGGCTTTGACGTAGAAGTCCATGTCAAAGAGGGAGCGGGCGCATTCGTTTGCGGAGAGGAAACTGCACTTCTTGCATCAATTGAAGGCAGACGAGGAATGCCCAGACCTAGACCCCCATACCCGACTGAGTCCGGTCTGTGGGGCAAACCCACTGTGATTAACAACGTGAAATCACTGGCATCGACTTCTGCTATTATCTCTAAAGGCGCCAAATGGTTTGCGGGGGTAGGAAGCGAAGATAGCAAAGGTACAGCAGTCTTCGCGCTCACTGGAAAGGTAGAGAACTCAGGCCTTATCGAAGTACCAATGGGAACAACTTTGCGAAGCATCATATTCGACATCGGCGGAGGGATTGAGAACGACGCAGAGTTCAAGGCTGTTCAGACAGGTGGTCCTTCGGGCGGCTGCGTGCCCGCTAGTAGCCTTGACTTGTCTGTGGACTATGATTCTCTGACTCAAGCAGGCACCATGATGGGCTCTGGAGGGATGATAGTGATGGACGAGACTACATGCATGGTCGATGTGGCTCGTTTCTTTCTGTCGTTCGCCCAAGAGGAGTCATGTGGCAAGTGTGTCCCGTGCAGAGTTGGAACACTCCAGATGCTTGAGATACTGGACAAGATAAAAGCTGGAGAAGGTGAGGATGCTGACATAGGCATCCTCGAGGACTTGGCCCTCACTGTCAAGAAGGGTTCGCTATGTGGGCTCGGAGAAACTTCACC
This sequence comes from uncultured archaeon, assembly GCA_964345915.1. GTDB lineage: Archaea > Asgardarchaeota > Thorarchaeia > Thorarchaeales > Thorarchaeaceae > SMTZ1-83. Next base: position 723 of record CAYFTD010000239.1, on the reverse strand, counting down.
GAATCCCGTGCTGACAACACTTCGGTACTTCAGAGATGAGTATGTCGAGCATATTGAGGAGAAGAAGTGCAGGGCAATGGTATGTAAGGCTCTGATCAAGTACAGGATTGACCCGGAGACCTGCATAGCGTGCGGAGCATGCAAGAGAATATGCCCAGCGAATGCTGTCACTGGCGAGAAGGATATTGTTCATGTCATAGACGAGGACCTGTGTATCAAATGTGGTGCATGCTTCGAGGTCTGCCCTCCCAAGGCAAACTCTGTCGAGAAGATCCAAGCCTTCGAGAAAGGAGGTGCCTAACATGCCTTCGTTGTTCATCGACGGGAAGAAGGTTGACTTCGATAGGAACATCCGATCGGTGCTCGACGTCGCCAGGTCTGCAGGCATCCACATTCCTACACTCTGTGACCATCCTGAGCTTGAGCCCTTCGGGGGATGCAGGATGTGTCTGGTGGAGATTGAGGGATGGAAGGATCTTGTCACAGCCTGCACTACGGTCCCACAAGAGGGAATGGTAGTCAAGACCGACACAGATGAACTGACAAGAATGAAGAGGAACATCCTGCAGTTGATACTGAGGGAACATCCAAGCGCCTGCCTGGTTTGTTTCGAGTGGCCAGATTGCCTGAAGTACAGACACGAGTCCTACAGGGCCGGCGCAGTAACTGGATGCAATACATGTCCGAATCGAGACATCTGTGAGCTTCGAGAGGTTGTCGAAT
>CAYFTD010000238.1:0-17731 GCA_964345915.1 uncultured archaeon | reverse complement strand
CTGACCGTGAGGAGGCGTTTCGAATAGAATCCACGATATCATGAATGACGAGGTCACCATCACCAATTACAAATGCATCAACAAAGTCCACGTAGGGCTCAGGATTTGCACTGACGGCTGGTCCTCCGACCAGCACTATTGGACTATCAGTTTCTCTCTCCTCGGCTATGGTTTCAATCGCACCTTGTTCTAGCATCTGTAGGAGGTTGACGATGTCCTCCTCCCAAGTCAACGAGAAGGCCAGAACATGATTGTCTTTGAGGGGACGTGCTGTTTCAAGAGAGAGTGCTGGAGATGGCACATCATACCTGAAGTATCTCTCACAAGAAGTGTCACCCCTCCTGTTCAGGGCCTCGTAGAAGAGATGCGTGGCAAGTGATGTCATTCCAACTCTGTAAGTGGATGGATAGCCATACCCAACTAAGACCTCAGTTTCTCGGAGGTCCTTCACAATGATGTTATGTTCTCTGAACTGGGTCTTGGACAAGTCTCTCCATTCCTAGTTTTCATTTCTTGATCTCGTTTGCCACGCTATTCTTCCTTTGTGTAGTCTGTTTCTGACTGTTTCTGAGTGACTCGAAGAAGTTTCCCCGGTGCCACATCCTTCTCCACAATCACACCGATTCCTGTCCGCGACTCTTGATGTAAAACAACTCCTGGTGCGAGAAGAGTCCCTATGCCTGTCTTTACATTGTCTCCAATGATTGCTCCAAGTTTTCTCCGGCCTGAGTCGGCCAGCTTGCCCTTCACCACTACTCTCACTGGTCTGTCATCGTGTCTGAGATTGGCGGTAATCGTGCCTGCTCCGAAGTTGACCTTCTTCCCAATCACCGAGTCCCCAACGTAGGAGAGATGTCCGATACTGGTATCCTCCATAATCAAGGAGTTCTTGATCTCACAACCGTTGCCCACCTTGACGCCCTTGACCAGGCAGGAGTAAGGTCGAAGAAAGCAGTTTGGCCCGACCACTGAATCCTCACCGATGTAAACTGGCCCCTCAATGTATGCTCCACTCTTTACAATCGCTCCTGGCTTGACTGTGACTTCGCCCTTGAGCACTGCGCCATCTTCAACAACACCAGACACTTCCCCCTTCATATCAGCTTGTATCCGCTCATTTGCATCGAGAAGGTCCCAGGGCTTCCCAATCTCGAGCCACCACGAAGGTATTGTATACGCTCCAACGTTCTTGTCAGCGATTAGCTCCGTTATCGAGTCAGTTATCTCGTATTCGCCTCGAGATGACAGTTCAGTCTTGCCAATGGCCTCCCAGAGCTTCTCTCCTGCCGCATAGATGCCGGCATTGACTAGATTACTCACAAGCTGCTTTGCAGTTGGCTTCTCAATCAGCTTGGTTGCCCTTCCATCTTTCACGGCCACCACACCATAGGCAGAAGGGTCCTCAATTGGGAAGACGGAGAGAGTTAGGTCATGATCACTCTTCTTGTGATAATCAATCAGTCCCTTGAAGGCACCCGGGCCTACCATAACATCTCCATTCATCAAGAGCACGGAGTCGTCGCCAGCAAAGTCCCTTGCATAACCCGCTGCGTGAGCAGTTCCCTTTCTCTCGGCCTGAAGTACAAATGAAATACTCATCCTTCCCCAGTCCTCGGAGCTGATGGCCTCTCGGAGCTGTTCTCCATGATAACCGTAGACAACAAGGGTTTCTCGTATCCCAGCTTCTTTGAGAGCATCGAGAGTGTGGAATATGAACGGTTTCCCAGCCACAGACAGCAAATGCTTTGGAGCATAGGCAGATAGGGGCATCATCCGAGTTGATTCACCAGCAGCGAGCAGAGCAGCCTTCTTCATGGTGGGTCGAGCATCCCGATGGCACACATCGTTATAGAGTTTGTCGGGCAATATTCGGGGGGCGCTTACGGCCACAGGATGCGCAGTGACAGACCGCGACACTCTACTCTAGGCTGCGATACATTAATATACTTCGTTTTTGATAAATATACTATCGTTTGAAGCGAGTTTAGAGAACTCTGCCTGCTTCAAACAGAACGAACGAAAGTAGGTGAACAACCTAATGATGTCAGATGAACAACTGCAGGAGGAGCTTAAGGATCTGAAGCTCACCAAGAGCCAGATGATCGTACTGGATATCCTCCGTAGCAGCGGCAAGGGTGGCGTTACTCCTAAGCAGCTCCTGGACAAGGTATCCTTCGCTCCAAGGACTGTGAGATATGCCCTCAGAAAGCTGCTCAAGAAGAAATTGATCAAGCGAGTACCATGTCTGCAAGACATGCGGCAATGGATTTACGTCCCCGCGTAGTGGGCCCCTTTTTGACGAGATAGAGGCTTCGCAGGCACTATCTCTGAGAGTGGGGTGCCGTTGCGCTAGAAACACATGCTGTTTCAGGGGTCGATATTCAAAGGAACCCGATGACTTCTGCAAGTCGCTTCCAGGACGAAGAACCATATCAAAGGACCCAAAGACGGCACGACCTTGAAATACCTGACCCGGAGTTTGGAGAGATGGAAACAATAAAGATCGTGACAGGCGAGGAAGAAACCGCGGCCGTCGTTCGTGCTTTGAATGATGAGAATCGTCGACGGATACTCCACGCACTCAGGTCCAAAAGGATGTCAACGTCAGAGATATGCGATTTCTTGGAGACCACAGGACCAGACAAGGAGTTGAAGCCCCAGACTGTCCGCTATCACTTGAAAGAGCTAGAAAAGGCCGGTCTGATAACGCAAACAGGCTTTGAACCAGCCGGAAATGGCGATAGCCACATAATGACAAAGTTGTGGAGAGCCACATCTGAGAATGTGTTCATAGCAACAAGCGATATGGATGGCCTCCCTGAGAGAACGGTCAATGGAATTGACATGACTCTCGATCTTGTTGGAACAATGCGAGAGTTGGGATTCGTCCTAGAGGGTGAGGAAGATATACGAGAGATTGCTCACGACTTTGTCGAGCGGGACCGTCTCTGGAAGAAGAGCCAAGAAGAGGCTAGGTTGATCCTCAAGACTGTATCTGCTCTTGACCCTGGGGTCTATTCCATACTCCTAAGAATCCTCGGCATTGCACAACTCAGCGAATCAGACTTCCGGCGATATCAGGAGCTCAGCAAGAGCCTCACAGCCAGATTCAGAAAGGCATACCTAGACGGCTTGGGCGAGAATCCGAGAGTCTACTAGCCTTCGGCTCATTTCAACTATTGCTGTCATGGTGGAACGGATACCGGGTGGTCAATAGGCGTCTTATCCTTCCTGCTATTTTAGGTCCCACACCCTTCACTTTTCGTAGGTCTTTCTCCTCAGCAGAGAAGATACTCTGCAGAGAGCCGAGCTCTGTGAGCATTGCCCGTGAAGTCACCGTGTCAATGCCTGGGAATCCGGACAGAATGTATTCCAGCGTTTCAGCGTCACCTATCCGAGTTTCACCGGATCGTGTTCGCAACGGGCGTTTGGCACCAACCTGTTCGAGATGCGCTAAGCGATAGAGTACATTGGCGGTTTCAGTTGCATTTCGTGTCCATAATATTGGAATCTGAATCCGGATGGCTATCGACGCAAGAGCACCATATATGGAAGCAGGACTAACGGCTCTCAGGCCAATGAGCTGTTCTCCTTCGATTATGAGCACAGGACGGCGATATGCGGAACGTAGCGACGTCAGCTGTACGAATAGTCGCCCGTCAATCAGGGACTGTATGAAGTCGCCGGTTTCCTTCCTCTCAACAGCCACGTCCTCGGATACGATGTAGTCACCGATCTCAAGGCTTTCTCCAGACAGCTCGACATCAAGACGAGTCAACTCACGCGGGACTGCTGTTGGAAGCTCTCTGGAGTCTACGATCATACGAATCCGATCATCCGCCTTTGGCTCTCTCTTTCTCGGTGGACTGCCCGCGACTTCTGCGTCCACTTCTTCCTCAACAAAATCCTCAAGACTCATCTGCTCTTCCTCCGAGTCCTTCTCAGCCTCCTCAATGGCCGATGGCATCTTCTTCAATTTCCTCACCACACTCCAGTGATAGAACTCATCATGTGTTCCTCGAGCAACGAATATCACTACACGACCTGGTGTCTTCCGTCCGGTTCTTCCTCGCCGCTGAATGTACGGCACTACAGACGGCACACAGTCGTAGAACACCACCAAGTTACATTCAGGGATGTCAAGACCCTCCTCGCCTACCTGTGTAGCCACTAGTACGTTGAACTCGTTATTTCGAAAACCTTCCAGTACTTCGACCTGCTTCTTCTGACTAAACCCTTTATCTCGCCCTCTGGAACTCTGCCCCACGAAACGACTGACCCTTGCATGTTTCAATTGCTCAAGGGTTTCGACAACTTCTGCCGCAGTGTCACGAAATCTTGTGAAGACAAGAATCCGTGAGTCTAAGTCCACTGAGAGTTGCTCGTTAACAAGTTCAAGAACTGCATCCGCCTTCGGATGACGGTGTCCTTTCTCTATGAGGGCTTGGAGTAGGCTTTCAAACTGTTGAAACTCGGATCTGGAAATCAGATCCTTGACGCCCTTTGAGCTCTTCTTGTTGCGGACCTCTTCGTAGATTCCCTGAATGTAGCGGTATGTGGGTGTGAGTCCCTGAGTACCAATGAACTCAATCAGGTGCACGATTCGAAGGGCAGCCGTGAGGTTTCGAATAACTAGATAGAGTCCTCGTGGCGGCTTTGTGTAAGTTCCTATCTCCCTTCGGACTCGCTGCTGAACACGAAGTATCTCTTTGCGGCTTAGACGACGGCTCTCAGGAAGTGAAAAACCATGGTCCAGAATTGGCTTCTTGTAATCCTCTAGAAGGCCATAGAGAATGTCTTTCAGAACCTCGACTTCTGAAGGCAAGACAAGATAGTGCATATCAGTCGCAATCGAAACTACATATTCTCGAACATCTGGACTCTGCTCGTTACGCACTTCCACTCTATCTAAACGAAGATTCGTGCAAACGGTCTTGATGTGCTCCGCCTGGTGCCCAGGTGAAGCAGTCAGCCCTAGAGAAAGGGGCTTCTCACCCTGCTTCTCATAGAGTTCAGCTATGAAGGTGTATGCGTAGTTCCCCACACCTCGATGTGCCTCATCATAGACAATCAGAGAAACCTGGCTTAGACTGTATCGTCTTTGTACAAGGTCATTCTGGAGAGCCTGAGGAGTCATCACCAGAACTCTGGACTCGGACCACATCTTAGGTCGCGAATCCGGCGAGTCTTGGCCTGTCATGCAGACTACTAGGTCTGGATGGATGTCCAAAACTCTTCTCAAAAACCGAGCTTGTTGATCGACAAGTGGACGAGATGGTGCAAGGAACAAAATCTTGGACTCTGGGCTCTCGGTGAGAAGTTTGGCCGCCACAAGGGCTGCAATCACCGTCTTCCCAAGTCCAGTACTCAATACTATCATGGTGCTTTGCTCTGAAGCCACCTCAGAAAGACTGACCTGATACTTTCTGTAGTCGATGCTCTCCTTTCGTACCCCCGGTGCATCGACATAGGCAGTCTTCATTTCCAATTCCACACCATGGTTCCTTTGTCTTCTGGTGATTTTCGCTGTAAAAAGGCTCCTGCGGATTCTTACCCATCGTATATTCTCGATGCAGGATATATACATGCATCATGAATACAAAGAGATACTGAACTTCTATCTGGCCAATCATCCTTCGGAATTAGTCTTAGATGTGGAAGAGCAGAGTTATGGTTTCTACGAGGAGAACATGCGTCAACGCAACAATGAGAATCTCAGTCATGGTAACAATGTCGATCAACCACGTTTTCTTCCTTTCAATTCTGGCCTCCTCTAACAACAGAAGGACTCGACGAAGCGAGTCCTTCTTCCAATCAATTGGAACTTCTATCAATTCCTGACGAACGTCTACAAGCTGGTTTCTTCGAGCCTGAGAGAAGAGGACATGGAAGTAATAATGAGGGAAGATTAGAGTTGGGACGACAACTACCACGATTGAACCATACGAGAAGATTGGGGGTGCTCCAGTCCAGATCAATAGAGTGAGTACCGCATTGATACCCGCAACCAACAATCCCAAGGTGATTAGATTTCTGAATCCTCCAAATGATGACGTCCACTCCGAGAGCAATCTACTCTGATTGAACGAAGTATTGACGCAGATCTCTCTATATGCAAGTGTCAAACCGACTGGAATCACGTAGGTGAACACGCCCCCGAAGACATTGGCGGGCAACATAGCTATTTGATAGAAGAGCGTCACTACAGGTAGCTGATCATACGAGCCATACCAAGTCCAAACAATACCAGCTGGCGCGAAAAACACCAGTAGGTTCAACATAATCCAGAACAGCACAATAGACCAGTACACCCAGTGGGTTAAACGACGCACTGTTCGACTCTGTAATCCTTGAAACTCTTCTTCAGAGCTCACCAGTTGAACTATTCTGTCAAGAGAGCCCAAGAACTCTCGATATACAAACACTACAGTTATCGCTGAGAACGCTCCGTACACAGCGAGAAGAATCCATCGAGGCTCGGCCAAGAAGCGTGTCAGATTGCCCGTGACAATCATAACCGGTATACCAAGCAGGTATATGACCAATGCAACGAGTCCAAAGAAGACCGGATATGGAACCCTCAGTCTTCGTGGGAGGACATCCAACCAGAAACCCAAATCCAAACCTCCGCATATCTATACCTGAAGTTTCCGAAATATCTTACTCACGGTCATATGATGAAGGCCTAGCAGAAATGTGCTCAATGTCAGACTTGGCTGTGCAAAGCTTGCAGTGGAGAGAACCAACAGATTGACGAAGTATCGCTTCCCTCATTATACTCACTGTAAAAGGGCTCCTGCGGATTTCTCTACATCGTTTATTCTTGGCGCGAGATATGTACACGCATCACGAATACAGCAAGACACTGAATGTCTATCTAGTGAGCAAATCTCTGGCTTGGCAAGATATCGCCTGACGCTCATTGAAGAAGCTACGTCCAGTGAAACTGAAAAGTCCGAAACATTATACCGGCCACTCATAACGCCGAGGATATAGCACATTTGTGTCTTCGATACCGTGTAGACTGTCTAATTACACCGAGAGAATCAGTTTACTATGAATACAAATATCATGAGGACAGACTAGATTAGCTCAAAGCTTGTTCGTCGAGCTGAACAACTGGATGTATGTGAACCAAAGTGGAATTATGGCTGCTGGTCCTGATAATCTTCTTCATTACCGTGCTATTGATTGCGACACGGGTAGTTCATCATACATCAGCCGCATTAGTTGGGGCGGTATTAGCATCGATTGCCCTTATCACGAATGGGGTCCCCGATCAAGAGATCTTGGCCATGGTGCGCTTAGAGCCGATTCTTGTGATTGCCGGGATGACAGTAGTGGCTGAGGTGATGCGGGATGCAGGCGTCTTTCAGTTTCTTGTGGTATATCTCATCCGGTTGACACGGGGCAATCCCGAGAAACTATTCGTAATATTCTGCTTACTAACCGCGGCTCTATCGACAGTGGTGTTGAATACCGTCGTGATATTGATAATGGGATACTTAGTGATTCTAACATGCCAGGCACTCGAGATTAAACTTCATGGGTTCTTACTAGGGGAAATGTTGGCCGTTGGCGCCGGTGGCGCGTTCACATTGATTGGCACCACATCGAATGTAATCGTTGCTGATTACGCAGGATTCGGATTCTATTATTACATCACACGATTTGGCATATTAGCACTAATCACTATCACAGTGTCACTAGTCGCTGTCTTTCTAATGATTCGTCGTCAATTAACCGTAGAAGATTCAAAAGCATCTGACCGCATGGTGGACTTAGATCCTTGGACGATGGTGCCAAATCGACGGTTGTTCTGGGTATACGCAGGATTCTTTGCCCTACTCATCGCAGCCTTTGTCCTCTTTCCTCAGCCATATGTTGTCGCCATTGGGGGCATGATGGTCTTCATGACGGTCAGTCATGCTGATCCAGGGACAAGTCTTCGCGACATAGAGTGGGACATCATCTTCTTCATTGGAGGGCTCTTCGTTCTGGCAGGCGCCTTGGAACTTGTCGGAATTCTCAGTGTGATTTCAGACGCCATTCTTGCGGCAAGCGGCGGGCAATTGATACCTGCATCATTGATGTTGCTTTTGGGAGCGTGGTTTGGAGCTTTCATTATTGGTGGTTCACCCATAGCTGCTGTCTTTGCACCCCTTGCCGTAGATATGGCTACGGTCATGGGTTGGCCTATCGGCGTACGGGATCCGCTGTTTTGGGGCGTAGGATTTGGGGCCGCTCTGGGCGGTGTAGCAACACCGTTTGGTGCAGTGCCATTGCTAGTTTTATCAATGGTTAGCTTTGAGAATTCAGAAATGTCATGGCGCAGATTTCTCACCATTGCAATACTGGTCAACATCATACAGATTGGATTTTGCTCAATCTATATCTTGCTCTTCTCACTACCTATGTGAGAGAGTAGATGTTTCTTCGACACTCGTACAGGACTGCAGGTAAGCCAATACTATGGCCGGACCGTTAAGCCTGCATGAACAAGACTATACGATTGATGGGATGTAGCCTGCTTCATAATACTCACTGTAAAAAGGCTCCTTCCACCTGAACATCATTAGGAGCTAGACGTAATGACAGCCGATGAGGCCTTGCCAAGCATAGAAGCTGAACTCTATGAACTCAGCATGCCCGGTAGACTACTGGGCAAAGAAGTCCTTGACAGTAGAGCACGAAGAATCGGGATTGTGAGGAGCATACGAATTGCTCTGCATCCCACCCGTTCAGAGCTAATCGTGAAGGGCGCAGAGGTCGAGTTCCCTGTAGATTTCGCCAAAGTTGAAACAGTGGGGACGGTTGTTCAACTCAACTCGACCGTCAAGGAAGCAGAAGAGATCGAGGTTCATGACGTCATCCGTCTCCAGAAAGAAGTACTCGATGACATAAAGTCCTACCTTGGAGCCAGCTGACTTCTGATTCTCAGAGGACTGTCCCATAGAAGAGTTAATAGCGGTCAAGAAGGCATTCCGCTTTTGGTGTCAAACTGATGGACCTGTCAGTCGAAGACTTGGCAAGTATGATTGACCATACACGCCTCAAGCCAGAAACAAAGAGAAGTAAGATCCAGCAACTCTCCGAAGAGGCAATCACTTTCGGATTCGCGGCTGTCTGTATTAATCCAGTTCACGTCGCATATGCATATGAACTGCTGAAGGACACTCCAGTCAAGGTGTGTTGCGTGGTTGGCTTTCCTCTAGGTGCCACTCTATCAGAGGTGAAGGCTGTAGAAACAAAGGAGGCTGTTCGGTCGGGAGCTCATGAGGTAGATATGGTAGTCAACGTCGGCGCTCTTCGCGACGAGAACTATGAGCTCGTCAAGAGCGACATTGAGGCAGTGGTTGCCGCGTCAGGAAACGCTCACGTCAAAGTGATTCTGGAAACAGGTCTTCTGACTGATGATCAGAAACGTAAGGGATGTCTTCTCTCTAAGGAGGCCGGAGCAGACTTCGTAAAGACTTCCACCGGCTTTGGTCCGATGGGCGCCACACCATACGACGTTCGTCTGATGAGGGAAACTGTTGGCAAAGAAATGGGCGTAAAAGCCGCGGGTGGAATTCGAACCTTCAAAGATGCAATAAAGATGATTGACAGAGTCACCGCAACCATATTCTGCCACAGAGATTCTCAGAGTTTCATTGACAAAAGGGAAGATAAACAGAGAGCCCATCTCATCAGACCTCTATTCCGAATACCTAGGCGGCCGCGGACTGGGTGTGAAACTTCTATATGGCAATCTTGCCCCGAAGACTGACCCGCTTTCGCCAGAGAACTGGTTGATCTTCGCTGTAGGTCCTCTCACAGCCACTACCGTACCGACGGCGGGTAGATTTGTCGTTGTCACGAAGTCACCTCTAACAGGTACCATATTCGATTCACATGCTGGAGGATACCTTGGCGCTCAGTTGCGTCGAGCTGGCTTTGCTGCAATCGTCTTCGAGGGTGCATCATCGTCACCAGTATACCTCTGGATCAACAACGACGAGGTAGAGCTCAAGGATGCTTCGAAGGTATGGGGTAAGAATGTTGAGGAGACCACAGACCAGCTCTTAGAGGAGACCGACTCAAAAGCCCAGGTAGCGTGTATTGGACCTGCGGGAGAGAACCGGATCAGCCTTGCCGCCATCATGACAGACAAGCATAGAGCGGCTGGTCGTGGGGGCGTCGGCGCCGTGATGGGGTCGAAGAACCTGAAGGCCGTTGTTGCAAGAGGCACAAGGCAAGTCAGTGTCAATGAACCTGAGCGACTGAAAGAGGCAGTCAAGAGGGCTCGTCGACTGATTAAGAAGAACTCTGTAACTGACAAGTCACTCCCCATATACGGAACAGCAGTACTGGTGAATGTCACGAATGAGTTTGGTATGTTGCCGACCTACAATTTCCAAGAGGGAACATTCAATGATGCGGTCGGAGTATCAGGAGAGAAGCTACTTGAGAGGCTCTCCGTTCGAACATACAGTTGCTTTGGTTGTCCTATAGGATGTGGTCGAATAAGTCGGGCCGAGGGTAGAGAAGTCGGAGGTCCTGAATACGAAACAATATGGGCGTTTGGCCCACAGTGCGGCATAAACGACCTGGAATGGATTGCAGCAGTGAATCGTCAATGCAATCTCTTAGGGATTGATACGATTTCAGCAGGGAGTACAATCGGCTGTGCCATGGAACTAGTGCAGAAAGGAAAGCTTGATGCACCACTCCAGTTCGGAAACACGGAGGGCGTCATAGAACTGATTCAAGACATGGCTCACGTTCGTGGGCTTGGTGGAGAACTTGGAGAGGGTAGCCGAGTGTTCGCTTCCAGATATGGTGCTCCAGAGCTCGCAATGCACGTGAAGGGGCTTGAGATTCCAGCCTATGATCCTCGTGGCGCACAAGGACATGCTCTTGGTTATGGCACCTCAAATAGAGGGGGATGCCATCTAAGATCTTACCTTATTGGTCCTGAGATTCTGGGCAGTCCTGTGCGGGTAGACCGTGATAGACCTGAAGGCAAGGCTGACCTTGTGGTTCTTTACCAAAACCTCTCTGCTGCCATGGACTCAATGGTATTGTGCCGATTCACCAATTTCGCTTGGACGGTCGATGACTATGCAGAGATGTTGGCTGCAGCCACAGGTTTCTCAACAAGTGGGCGGGATATCCTGAAGATAGGGGAACGCATTTGGAACCTTGAACGTCTCTTCAACAATAATGAGGGCCTGAGAGCTAAGGATGACCAACTGCCACCTAGGTTTCTCTCACCTCTCCCTGAAGGCAATTCGCGCAACCGTGTCGTTCACATGAATGAGATGCTCACTGAATACTACAGGCTCAGAGGGTGGGACCAAGAAGGACGCCCCACCAAGAAACGCCTCAAGAGTCTTAATCTTGTCAATTGACTAATGTTTGGCGAAATGGAGTTGTGTTCTACTGGCTCGTAACTCACGTCGGCGCAAGAAGTTTAGAAGGTCTCATGCACCCTATCTCGCGGAGATCAGACTCTTCTGGTGTGATTCTTGTAACGTTCCTACACCTGCAGAAACAGAGTGTAGCACATGCGGCAGCATTCCTAGGAGAGTTGGAATCTCTCCGCCCGGTGACCCATACCCAGCCATGGAGGGCCATCTCAATCATGCAATCAAGACGATTGACAAGCAATTCGGCGAAGGGGTGGGCAAGGCCCTTCTACCCGCTGAGAAGACCATAGTATTGAACAAGATTCCCTCTCTAGACGCAATGTTTGAGATCGTGATTGATGGCTACATTATTGGCAGACTCCGATATGAAATCTCCAAACTTGACTACACGTTCCTACTGACACTTGAGGGTGGACGGAGGATTGGACTGTTAAGCAGACAGAAATGGGTTAGTTGCTACGACGAAGTTCTGCAGTATCTGAAGAAGGGTGCAAACCTGATGGTTCCGGGTATTGCTGGATGCGACTCTGACATTGAAGTAGGTGACGAGGTGTGGCTCACTGACAGTCACGGCAGCGTGATTGGTGTTGGGACAGCTCGAATGAGTGGTGAGCAGATTGCAGCAGAACCTAAGGGTTATGCCATCAAGATCAGAGAGGTGGACAATCCCCGGCCACCAGCTACAAACCCGAAGAATGCTACTTGGGATGAAGCAGTGAGTGCTAACACAACGGAGATTGGCCGGATTGAGGAAGAAGCAGTCGCTTTCATCAAGCGCACAGTTAAGAAAAGAAGTCTACCTGTGGTTGTGGGCTTCAGCGGAGGGAAGGACTCTCTTGCTACATACCTGCTAGTAGAAAAGGCTCTTGGTCGGAGCCCTCGTTTGTTCTTCATGGACACTGGCCTGGAGCTTCCCGAAACAGTTCAATATGTGAGTGAGTTTGCTGAGCGGCACGAAACGACTGTAGTCGGGCAGAGGGCTGGCGAGAAATTCTGGGAGTCTATCGATTCTTTTGGTCCTCCTGCCAGAGACTTTCGATGGTGCTGCAAAGTACTGAAACTGGGACCTGCAGCGCTGTCCATAAGCGAGGAGCTTGATGGCGACACGCTCGCCTTTATGGGTCAAAGAAAGCTCGAGTCATTCCAGCGTTCTGTAGAACGCAGAGTATCGCACAATCCATGGGTGCCTGGGCAGACCTCTGCCAACCCAATCCAGAACTGGAACGCACTTGAGGTCTGGCTGTACATTTTCAGAGAAGAGGAACCTTTCAACACGATGTACAACAAGGGCTATCACAGGATGGGCTGCTATCTGTGTCCTTCATCTCCTCTAGCAGAGATTGAAAGCTTGCAGGAAACTCACCCCGGACTTTACACCAGATGGCGAGAAGAGCTAGACAGATGGGCACAGAAACTTGGTCTTCCTGAAGAGTGGGTTGAGATGGGTTTCTGGAGGTGGAAGCGACTTCCTCCAGGACAACTTGGCGTGATTGACAGCCTGGGCCTAGAGATAGAAGCAGACCGTCCCGGACCGACTGAACGGCTGGACTTGGCCGCCGTGAAGGGAGTCTCTCCCTGCGTAGATGCTGGGTTCAGTTTTGAAGGGCAGTTCTCTGCAGGCATTGATCTCGACAGAGCGTCACAACTGATGTCTATCTTTGGGAAGACCAAGGTGTCCCAAGAACTCGGTGCTCTGAGAGCAAGGTCTGGAGAGAATACAATTACACTATTTAGTTCGGGTTCTCTGGTCATTCGTGGAGATACCGAATCGGAAGTTGAACAGTTGGCGAAGCAGGCAGTGCGTGCAGTCAAACGTTCTTTGCTCTGTCAGGCATGTGGAACCTGCGTTCCCCAATGCGAACAGGAAGCGCTCAACCTGGATGATGGCAATATAGCCGTTGATGAAGCGAAGTGTACTAACTGTCTCAAGTGTGATCAGTGGCCTTGTCCCACATACTTGAACTGACACACTGCGAGTCGTTATATACTGAGATCAGCCTCTTTGACGAAAGCTTAATTACAGGACCCCAAGGGGGCCTCCATGAACCCACGCTATTGATAGCCTAGGCGGCCAAGACGATGCTCAGCGCGATTTCAATTACGATATGGCGATTCCGCAGGTACCTCGTGCTGAGTCTGATCATCTCCATGATTGCAATTCCATTTGCAAACTTCTTGGTAATTGAACGCGATCGTAATCGGAATGAGATGTATGGAGAGGCCTTCTGGAGATTCGGCTTCAACGTGTATGACATGACTGATGATGAGGTAGCTGAAGCCATGGGATACCCTCCAGAGAATTACACTCTGCCCGAGTATCTCGGCAACGTCACGTATGAATATCCAGTATTCGGCCTGATCTTCTTTGCTATAGCTGCTTGGCTATTCCCAGGACAGGGAGGTCTACAACCGTTATGGTTGAACTTCATCCTAACACTGGTATTCAATCTGAACCTTGTCCTAGTAGCTATTCTGCTCGGAGAGCGCATATTCAACAAGAACTGGGCACGGATGTTGTTCGGAGGTTACTACGTCTACGGCCTGATAATGTCCGCGGGAGGCGGCAAGCTCGAACCCATAGTAGACTGCCTGCTCCTCCTAGCACTAGTGTTAAACAAGGAGAAACAACACGGAAAGGCAATGTTTGCCCTGGGTTTATCGGTGCAGACTAAAATCTACTCGGCCGTTGCTCTTCCAATCCTATTCATCACAGCGCCTCTATCGATTATCTGGTTCCTTGCTTCCACATTGATAACCGTGATTCCATTTCTCTTCTTAGGGGCAGACTTCAGCACTCTATTGTCGCACTTCCTGAATACAACAGAGTACAGCTCCTACATCGTCAATTCGATGTTTCCTGGACTGTTTCTAGGGACACCAGAAGTCAGCAACGACCCTGTCACATTCTATATGTGGCCTCCAGCCCTGATTCCTGTCGTAATATACTTGACATTCATGCTATTCACGTTTCGGCTCTACTTGCCTCCCAGGGCTGATTTCATGGAGGCATCATGGCACACGAAGCTGAAGCTGCTGTTCCCTCTTTACATCTATATGCTTCCTGCAATCCTTTTCGTGTTTAGGTGGGTCATGCCTTGGTACCTATTCTGGCTGGGTCCCATGATATTCCTATTCAAGGAAGACGAACATGCTATTGGCTATCTCAAACAGCTTACAGTTGTGGGCTTTGTCTATGCTTTCGGGATAGTCTGTAACTGGCCTTACTTCATCTCAGGGCCTCTGCCTGACTTCTTGATACACTTTCCACTGGGATGGTACACCCTTCTGGGTCTATTTCTATTGGTGTTGTCAGCTGCAGTATCATTTGGTGTTTGGCGGTGGACTTTCGAACGCAGGGAAAGAAGAGCTCAGAGGATTAGAGAGGCCAAAGCACGCGGTGAGCTAGTGATGTAGTTCAGCTGCGGGGTGTTCCATTCTCACGATAGTAGTCAATTATCCGTCGTCTGATGAGCGTGGAGGAACAGAGTCCATCTGCAACTCGTTTCTCAAGTCGGACTATCTCAGTACTCATCCCGTTCTCTGAGAAGAGCTTTTCCAAGGCATCCATGTCAGTCTGTTGATCATACCCCAGCGCAATAATGTCGGGGTCAATGTCCACTACGATGGAGGTGTGATCGGTGGTATCGTATCCCAAGACTGCTCTGTCCACCATCTTCAAAGACTCAACAATCCGTCGTCTTTGCTCTGCCGGGAATACTGGGGGCGCGCCTCTCTCTTTCTCGACAGTTTTGTCAAGCGCAACCACCACGACAAGCTCCCCACCATCACCAACTAGCTTTCTGGCTTGCTCTAGGTATGCGATGTGTCCGAGATGAAGGATGTCAAATTTCCCAGCAGCCAGCACACGTCTACCTGCCATGAACAACCCCTCGTCAAACTAGTCCTCGTCGACGGCAAGGAACTCGGTGCCTTCCTTTATGACCTCAATCCGGCGCTTAGTCTTAGTGATTTGGCTGACATGCACCAGACCGTTGATCTCAAGCTGCATCAACGCTTGATTGAGTTCTGCGTCGCTAGGCTCGTCGCCCAACTCCTTCTTCAGCGCCCTTGTAAGCTCATCGTCAAGAATGACTCCTCGCCGTTTCTTGAGTATTTGAACGATTACATTCCTGAGTGGTAGCACACTCCACGATGTCATCAATACCACGTCCTGATTCTCATATGTATCCTGGAGGTGTGGTTTCCATAGCTTGAGTAGATCTGCGCATCTCCCTCTCTATCTTCTCAAATCGTTCGATGTCTTCTGGCGTCACTGAGGCGTGGATGACGGCCAGTGCAGACTCGAAGTGCCTCCAAGAAACAAGCTCAGCATCCAAGTTCTCGCGAAGGGCACGCATGCCCGCTTCACGACAGACGGCCTCAATATCCCCACCAACATAACCTTCGGTCTGATCTACCAGCGCACCTATCGAAACGTCTGAGTCAAGTGGCATGCCATCCACGTAGATATCGAATATCTCCTTCCTACTCTTGGCATCTGGAGCTCTTACATAGACAAATCGGTCGAATCTCCCTGTCCTCAACAGAGCTCTGTCAATCAAGTCGGGTCGGTTTGTTGCCGCGAGGACGATTATATCTTTCATTGATTCGAGTCCATCCATCTCAGTTAAGAGCTGACTGATCACTCTCTCTGTGACATGACTGTCACCGGCACTCCGGCCTCGAGTTGGAGCAATTGCATCAATCTCGTCAAAGAAGATTATTGCAGGAGCGGCAGTTCTTGCCTTTCTGAACACCTCTCTAATTGCCTTCTCGCTTTCTCCGACCCACTTCGAGAGCAGTTCCGGTCCTTTCACACTGATGAAGTTGGCCTCACTCTCTGTTGCCACAGCCCTGGCAAGGAGTGTCTTTCCACATCCCGGCGGACCCCAGATAAGAACGCCTTTTGGAGGCGAAATGCCGATTCGTGTGAATGACTCTGGTTTCTTCAATGGCCACTCTACTACCTCAATGAGTTCTTGCTTCACTTCCTCTAGGCCGCCCACGTCAGTCCAATGGACGTTGGGTACTTCAATGAACACCTCCCTCACTGCAGAGGGCTGTATCTCTCTCAGCGCTCCAAGGAAGTCCGGATTATTCACTTCTAATTGGTCAAGAACCTCTGGAGGTATCTCTTCCTCCTCGAGGTTGATCTGAGGCAGGTATCTTCTGAGGGCCTTCATGGCCGCCTCTCTGCAAAGCGCATTGAGGTCTGCGCCCACAAAGCCGTGCGTTATCCTCGCAAGGCTCTGAAGGTCCACTTTGTTGTCACCTTCAGAGGTAAGAGGCATTCCCCTTGAGTGGATATGCAATACCTCCAGCCGCCCGGTCTCGTCCGGCACTCCGATCTCAATCTCGCGATCGAATCTTCCCGGACGCCGTAGGGCTGGGTCTAGAGCATTGATTCTATTGGTGGCTCCAATCACTATCACTTGGCCACGGGCCTTCAAGCCGTCCATTGTTGCAAGAAGCTGGGCCACTACACGGCGCTCGACTTCTCCCTGAACGTCCTCTCGCTTTGGCGCTATAGCATCTAGCTCATCGATAAAGATGATGCTTGGAGCGTTCTCCTCTGCCTCTTCAAAGATCTTCCTGAGCTTCTGTTCAGACTCGCCATAGAACTTGGACATGATCTCTGGACCGTTTATGTGAACGAAATTGGCCTCTGACTCAGAAGCGACTGCCTTTGCAAGCAATGTCTTGCCTGTTCCTGGTGGTCCATGGAGAATGAGTCCACGCGGTGGATCAATACCCAATCTTTTGAATATCTCAGGATGCCGCATTGGTAGCTCAACCATCTCACGGATTCGTTGAATTGCATCAGCAAGACCCCCTATCTCTTCGTAGGTCACCTGTGCAGCACCAATTACGTCACCGGTTGGTTTTTCGGCAATAGATAACATGCTGGAATGCTGAACCACAACAGTACCTGCGGGCTTGACTGATGTGACCTTGAATGGAATCGCTCTTCCGAGAATGGGAATGAATACTGTGTCGTTCAGAGTAACCGGACAGTTCAGGAGCTTTCTCTTAACGAACTCCTCAAAGCGGGGTTCAGGCCGAATCGGCACAGAAGTCGGTGCAAGAGTGACGTTGCGTGCAGGCTCCTCATTTGCCCGGCAGACTGTCACTTTCTCACTTAGACTCACACCAGCGTTCCTGCGGATTCTACCATCCATACGGATGATTTCTCGTCCCTTGTCTCCTTGATATGCCGGCCAGGCTATTGCTGCTGTGACGCGCTTCCCTTTGATTTGGATTATATCTCCAGTTCTGACTCCGAGCTTCTCCATAGACATGGCATCGATTCGTACGATGAA
>CAYFTD010000237.1:0-2246 GCA_964345915.1 uncultured archaeon | reverse complement strand
TTCATGCGAAAAGTCGTCATGATTGGAGCTGGCGGTAGCGGAAAGACGGCCCTCGTGAATAGATTCTTGACACAGAAGTTCTCCGAGCAGTACATAGTGACGATTGGTTCTCAGTTTGCAGTGAAGACAGTCGGAGTTCCTGATTCAAATGGACGCGATGTCGTGGTGAAGCTACTTGTCTGGGACTTGGCAGGACAACAGCGTTTTGACTTCATCAGAGGGAGCTACTATAGGGGCTCGAAGGGTGCACTCCTTGTCTACGATACAACTCGGAAGTCTACCTATCTAGAGCTACCAAAGTGGATAGAGGAGACTGAGAATGCACTTGGAGAGCGGATCCCCATCATTCTCCTAGCGAACAAGGTCGATCTTATGCAAGATCGAGTAATAACCTCGGAGATGGGCATGCAGTTCAAGGAAACATACAATCTCGTGGATTACTTGGAAACAAGTGCTTTGACAGGGCAGAACGTTGAGGAGGCCTTTCGCTTACTTGCAAAATCGAGTATTCAATAATCACCTGCATGGACCGAAACGACTATACACATTACAAGAATCCCCAGTCAGCATTATCTATCACTCAGACTGATGTGATTTCTATGACTAACAAGGAACTCGACCTCAAACTCCTGGAACATCTATGCAATGCTTTTGGCCCAAGTGGACATGAGCATGAGGCTCAGAAGATTGCCCGTGACTATGGGAAGAAGTATGCCGATGAAGTGCTATATGACCGAATGGGCTCCGTTGTGTTCCGGAAGGGCGACAAAGGACCCAAGATCATGCTTGCTGGACATGTTGACGAGATTGGTTTTGTCATAACAGAAGTCGACAAGAATGGCTTCCTAAGATTCCATCAGCTAGGTGGCTTCTGGGATCAAGTTCTCCTTGCTCAGGAAGTTCTAATAAAGCCGTCCAAGAGTGATAAGAAGATAGTCGGCATTATTAGCGCACCGCCGCCGCACGTGCTGTCTGCGGAGGCTCAGAGTAAAATCGTCAAGAAGGAGAAGATGTTCATCGATATTGGTGCCAGTTCCAAGAAGGAGGTCATGGATCTAGGGATTCGCGTTGGAGACCCCGCGGTTCCAGTTTCTCAATTCAGAACCATGAAGCGCACTAGGAGAGAAAAGAAGGACGAAGACGACATGGATGCAGAGGAGGAGACCCGTGAGGTCACCCTTGTCGCGGCGAAGGCCTTTGATGACCGAATTGGTGTGTTCATGGGGCTTGAAATCTTACGCAGACTCTCAGAAGAAAAGCTGGAACACCCAAACACAGTCTATGTTGTATCCACGACTCAGGAAGAGATAGGCCTCCGAGGGGCTAGGACATCCGCGCAGATGCTTCTCCCAGACATCGGTTTCGCGCTTGAAGTGGACATTTCGGGCGATGTTCCCGGTGTGGAAGGCTTGGTTCAGAAGATGGGAAAGGGTGTGGCCATCTCTGCGGGCGATGGTTCAATGATACCCAATCCAAAGTTCAGGCGATTCGTGTTGGATATTGCAGAGGAGATAGGGGTACGACATCAGCCGGCATTCCTCAAGGGTGGTGGTACTGATGCTGGAATCATTCACATAACTGGCATAGGTGCGCCTTCTCTAGTCATTGGAGTTCCCACTCGCCATATCCACTCTCATCATGGAATCCTTGACCTCAGTGATGTTGAAGATGCAGTCAAACTTATGGTCGAGGTCATAAAGAGGCTGGATCAGAAGACGGTGGCAAGCTTCACAGAGCTATAGTCTGGAGCAGACGCTGAGTAGGCGAGAAATCCACTAACGCTCTCTCTTCCCTTCGATAAACTCATCAACGCGCTTTCTAGCCTCGAAATCGTCTATCTGATACCTGGGATGCTTGAAGGAGTAGGAGCTAATACTGGAGAGCTCACCGCCGATGCCGCGATCTAGAGCAATCTTGACTGCACGAGCCACGTCTATGATAACTCCAGCACTGTTTGGTGAGTCTTGAACCGAGAGTTTGAGGTCTAGGTCGATGGGAAGATCCCCAAATGCCTTTGAACGCATGCTGATGTAACAGACCTTGTTGTCCTCAAGGAAAGGCACATAGTCACTGGGTCCTATCTTTGTGGGAAGTTCGTATTCCACGCAGCTTGTCACTGCCTCTGTCTTGCTTATCCGCTTGGACTGGAGTCTATCCTCGACTTGCATGTTCTCAAAGTCTGTGTTTCCACCTATGTTCAACTGATAGGTGTTCTGAAGAATGAGTCCTCTCTTGTCAAAGAGCTG
>CAYFTD010000236.1:0-5961 GCA_964345915.1 uncultured archaeon | reverse complement strand
TCCATGTACTCCTTCTGACCCCGCTTCTTCAACAGATGACGACGTTTGATACGGTCTATCTTTGGCATTTTGCAGACAGAGAGTATCTCTCCTTTTCAAGGCTACGAAACGTGTTCATCTTTCTGGAGATGTCGGTCAAAATGCACCTCGGTTCCATCGTCATGTTTTTAAGCCAAGGTCGAAGACTAGCGCCAACGTCATAGGCTCTGAGCCGGATGGCGTTTCTTCTGCTACGGTGAAAGCAATGAATGCAGGTCGACCAATGGAACTTCTGCAGAACTCAATCGGTGCCCAAGTGCTTGTAGAGCTGAAGGGTAATAGGAAGATCAGGGGTCGTCTCTTGGGCTACGACCAGCACCTAAACCTCGTTCTTGAGGGTGCGGATGAGATCTCCATCGATCCAGAAACAAACGAGGAAACCGTGACTCACATCGCCAACATGATTCTGAGAGGCGATAACGTGGTCATTGTGTCACCACCGCCGGCGAAAGGCAAGAAGAAGAAAAAGGAGTAGAATGCGATGGGCAAGGGCACTCCCGCAAAGGGTAAGAAGAACAATCCGCACCACATACGTTGTAGAAGATGTGGGAGAAGGGCCTACCATGTCAGGCACAAGAAGTGCGCGGCCTGTGGGTATGGTGCCTCCAGCAGACTACGCCAGTACAACTGGGCTCACAAGAAGGTCCATGGCCTTCGAGTGCGTGGCTAGTTCATTTTCCTCCATGTCATCATCCATTGTTTCGGTGGGAAGCTCCCTTCATTGCAAGAAACCGTATACTTCAGTCAGTCTTACGAATCTCGAAGAAGTAACTACTTCGCGGTGCAGTTACTGACGTGCTCAGCCCATAATTCTTTTATTCCAGACACTTGAGCTACACGGACTATAAGACACAGGCTGTAAATCAGCCCGTTGGATTATACTAGTAGTTGTTAGGGGGCACTTGCCAGTTGAGAAGTTCAGCGTTTTTGATGGTGATTCTATTGATAGTGTCATTTGGACTCGTTTCTTCGTCAGTGGCATTCACCAATCACAACTTGTATTGGGCTTTCGAGATTGGTGCTAGTTTTGATTACTCGTTTTCAGATACTGAGAACGGAATCAGCTATGGCTTTTACGTGGTTGCGGATGGATTGCCATCTATCCCTGATAATGTCACATCTTTTCATACGATTGTGTTCACAACAGATATGGATCAATACTCTGCATACTTCTCCAATGGTTCGGAACTCTCATACGTGATTTGGAGTGCCATCCCCGTTGGGAACTGGTCGGTTATTCAACAGCTTGCTGAGGCTAGTTATGACTACGATTGGATTAATACATCAACAGTTTGGGGATGGGAAAAGGTCGAAACATTTCCTGAGGCAACGAAGACCACTACTGTCGAGTTTTCAAAATCCGATGGTGCAATGAATAGATATCGTATTGTAACAGAGTGGTCTACTGTCACTCATGTCCAGGAAACTTTAAGAGACACTGCTACTCCCACCACTTCATCCAATGATACTACTCTCACCACTTCATCCAATGATACACTGGACCCCATCATGTATCTTGGTGTTGGGGCAGCAGCAGCTGTGACTCTCTTGGTGCTAGTAATCGTGAAGCGAAGGTGACGAGTGGATTCACAGTCTATTGGACTCGAAGCATCTTTGGATTTTCATTCCACTTTCGTAAGAAAGGGGATGAAGGCGGACGTTGTACGCCACCTTCGAAACTACTGTAGGTCAAGGAAGACCATGTGAGTGACAAGGAGCCCCTGAGTCAAATCATCATCAGAATCGCGCCGATTATTGTCACAAATCCTCCAAGCCAATCACCTATTGGGATAAGGACGATTCCTAATAAGAGCAGGACAATCCCGCTTCGTTCTAGCTTTAGTGCATCAATATCAATGACTCCACTCGTTGCCAAGATAATGAGCCCAACTGCTATTCTAAGCACAAGAATCAGTGGAGGTTGAAGAGGTCCAAGTGTAGATACTGGTATGAGACTTAGTGCTCCCAGTATACCAAGAACCACTGCTAGAATTCCACCAATTGCGGCCAAATAGCCCCCTATCTTCTTGTATTGACCTTTTGCCAATTTCATTTCCTCCTAATAGATACCGAAGTTTATGCTGGATAGACATTAACTCAAGCAGTAGTAGTGTTGCTGAGCTTGTATGGATATTCTCTGAAGGATTCGCAGACAAAATGCCCCCTATAATCTATATAGGCCTTGAGTTGATTTCATCTGTGGTCGATCTCGAATTGAGTATAATCTCACTGGGAAGGGCAAGAAGGAGGAGGAGGAAAATGCGATGGGCAAGGGCACTCCCGCAAGAGGCAAGAAGAACAATCCACACCGCATACGCTGTAGAAGATGCGGGAGAAGGTCTTACCATGTCAGACACAAGAAGGTCCACGGCCTTCGAGTGCGTGGCCAGTTCTGAAATGGCCTGGCAGATCAGCCCGGTCGTAGATGCATTTTGAGAGAGTCCAAGGACGTGCAACCTTCATACTATGCTGTCGATAGACCTCTTCGGTTACACCGGACACAACAGCAAGCGGAATGAATATCACCTTGTGAGCATCACATTTAGTCGAATGGAGATGGATGGTGAAGTGGTTGAGGATTTGGTTCGTCTGACCAAGTCTGATGTGACCAGAGGTGCTGAGCTGCTCGTTGAGGCATTCTGGGATGACCCCTTGAATCGGTATTTCTTTCCTGAGAGTGAGAATCGTCGTAAGCTGTTTACCGAATACCTCCAGTTCCGCCTAAGGTTTGCCATCAAATATGGAGAGGTCTACGTTTCATCTCCTGATTTTGAGGGCATCGCTGCTTGGTTTCCTCCTGGCACGAGTGATATAACCTATGTCCGGGTGGCGCGAACAGGTGGTCTGGGACTCTTTTGGCTTCTGGGAATAGGAAATGTCCTCAAGATGAATCGTGTCGCTTCTCATGCCACTCGAATGCGCAAGCAGCACCTTCCGGAACCTCACTGGCATCTATTCCCTATTGCTGTACACCCGAAGCATCAAGGGAAGGGATATGCTAGTGCTCTGATGAGACCTATGCTTGATAGGATTCAGAGTGAAGGTCTGCCATGCTTCCTTGAAACTCAGAATGAGAGGAATGTTTCTCTCTACAAGCATTTTGGGTTCGAAGTCCTCTACAAAGACACAATCCCTGAGGCTGAACTACCAAACTGGGCTATGGTTCGTCAACCAGTTCCTTAGATGTTGATAGACTGAGCAGATTCTACTCCCTAGGACTATCCGCTCCACAATTCTTTTAACCGCAGCTCTCTGCATAGCGCACTGCACGTCATGTGAACAAGAATGGGCCGGTAGATCAGCCCGGTTGAAATCTTGATTTCCAAGGTTTCCGGGTGAGATCACCACCTTGGCACTTTTCACGCTCTGGCGTGATTTCCAAATTGGTGGGGGCCGCGAGTTCAAATCTCGCCCGGTCCACCACTTTTCCTTTTGATTCGTAGTACTCATCGTTTCCATCTTCATCGATTGGCTTGTTCTTTCTATTGTCTGACTGCTGGCTCCCTCGCAACCCGCAAATAGAAACTGCTGTCCGGGAGCGATGTATTCCACAACCCCTCCAACCATCGTCATTAGTACCTCAATATCAGCAAGGGTGTCTTCTGGAACTGTCAGTGGATTGTCAGAAAGGATTACTAGGTCTGCAAGTTTTCCTACCCTAATGCTCCCCTTAATGTCCTCTTGAAACGTGCCATAAGCCGCGTCAATTGTAATCAGCCGCAGAGCTTGTTCCACACTAATAGTCTGGTTTAGCATCCAAGCTGTAGGTGTAAGCCCTTGTCCACCAACCCTCGTGACAGCACTAGAAACTACATACATTGCCGATCTATCTGTTCCTATAAGCCAAGGATAGTCGGTACTTCCGAGTGAGGGTATCCCTGCTTCAAGAATATCTCTCCATCTACCTGCGAGATTTGAGTAATTCTGTAGAGATGGCCATGATGCTGCTTGCGTCCAGTCTGAATTGAACCATGTCAGTTGGAGAGAGGCGATAATCCCCAGATCAGCCAGTCTCTGAATCTGGTCATCCCTAAGCAGAACTAGATGCTCGATTCTATGGCGATACTGTTGGTTCGATTGACCGTCTAAGGCTGTTTCCAGCGCGTTTAGTACAATGTCTGTGGCATTGTCAACTACACTGTGAATAGCTATCTGAAATCCGTCATCATGAGCTTGTTGCACCAATGAATCTAGTTCAGTCTGGTCGAAATAGTGGAGCCAATTGGTGTACCAGCTGTCCATAAAGATCTTCACCCCTCCTATCCTCAACTTTGAACTATATTCCTGTCCTGGTTGATAGGCTTGATACCAATCGCCGAACCTGTCAAATTGCCAGCTCAATGGAAGATAGGCATTGACACGAATGCGAAGGTTGTCGTGCTGGTCCAAAGTTATGAGCCCATCCAAGCGTTCTTGATTCACAAAGAGTTCAGAAATGCTGGTCCATCCAGAGCTAAGAACTGAATCAATCACTTCGTCTGCCGTTGATTGATTAACATAACTCCGGTCACCTATGTGATGAGAATGAGCATCATTGAAACCCGGTAAAAGTGTCCTTCCCTCAAGGTCGATGAATTCGGTGTTTGGTCCTGCCATCGCGAGGATATCACTCTCATCACCTATAGCGATGATATACTCACCTTGGATGGCAAGTGCCTCGACCTGTGCCGGGGATAGTTCCATAGTCAAGATTTCACCATTGTGTATGATTATGTCAGGTGAAGAATCGGTTGTTATGTTCCAGAATCCTTGTGAAACAAGATACAAGACAGAAGCCAGCAAAAGTCCGAGTACAACAGATGTAGCTCCAAGCAGTCTGCGTCGTTTCATCAAGAGGACACCCTTTCCCTAACCAATCAGAATTCTATTGTCCGAAGTTGGCTAATAATCATCCGTCGAAGCGTTTCTTAGGTTTCTCAGAAAGAAGTCGCTGTAGTTCAAATCTCGCCCGGTCCACCACCACTCATTTTCGTGTCAATGCAGGCCAATGCTTATAGGAATTCTTACTCAAATGAGAAACAGATAGATTGAAAGCCTCTTTGACCACCTATACCTAAACGGTGCGGTTCTATGGGAGATGCAAGGGAATACTCGACTAAGCTTGGCTTGGTCGGCTGTGGTATGATGGCGATTGGAACATTGCTTGGGTGGGTATTCGGCAGTATAGTCCCCTATAGTGACATATTCTTCCTGGGTGCTACCCTTTTCTTCATGGGCTGCCTTGGGGTGTGCTGGACTTTCAATCTGCCTGAGCAGAAGAAAGAAGACGTGATGCCTGTAGGAGTAGAGAGTCCAACTGAGATATCGAGGACCCGTGCCAAGTGAGGAAGACTCGACCGACTCAATAGCAGGTACTGCGTCCATTGTGGATATACTCTCATCGGAGTCAGAGAAGAGTATAGACCCACGCCCACTGCTCCGCCTCCAACGTACTTTGAAGTCCCCTATCGTGAGAAAGAAACCATTATCATGAGGGAAAACAAATGAAGACCTCGTAGCAACACCAAATCTCGCCCGGTCCACCATTTCATCTATGTTGCTTCGTTGGTAGTATACTAAAGTCAATCTCTAATCTGGCTGGACCTTGGTTGGGAGATTCTTGACTTCGAAATGGTCACTACTTAACATATCTGCGATTATCGGGTCAGTGGCATATTGTGTCTTTACACTTGTGTCGATCTCTTTCTACCCCGCTCAGTTAAGCCCGTTTGATGACTATTTGAGCGTTCTAGGAAACTCAAGCCTAAATCCGGATGGTGCAATCTTCTATAACCTAGCTGTATTGTCTGCTGGCCTACTCCTTTTTCCATTCTATGTGGGTATGTACAAGACATACTCGCAGCCTGAACGCGGTAAGCTACTGGCTGCTGCTGTTGCTTTTGGAATGCTCAATGCCTTCTCAGTTATGATGTCCGGCATCTT
>CAYFTD010000235.1:0-5145 GCA_964345915.1 uncultured archaeon | reverse complement strand
ACAAGCTTCAGGGAGAAGTGAACTCAGCCTTTAGGACTCACATGCCGACTCGCCTCTTTTCGGGCATCTTCTCTGATGTCACAAGCCTTAGCGGGAGTCATGGTCCCGCTGGCCGACTTCCTAAGTGGGTCTTTGAAGTCTTCTCGAAATGGATACAGGACTTCTTCAACTGCGGATGTCGTGAGTATCCAGAGTGCAATCACGGGAGAGTCAGTTTTGGGCGATGGATGGTGGACCGAAGAAAGGAGGGACTCAACCCGTCCGGAATAGCAAAGCTGCTCAAGAAGAAGTATGAGCTCTGGGTGTATCCAGGTGACATATTCTCTTGGCTAGACTCACTGATTCACAATCTGAAAGCGGTACAGCGAATTGCTGCAGTGGCTGGTGAAACAGATGTCAATGTCGAAATCGAAGAGCAGATCGCAAGGATTGAGCGACCATTGCTCAAGAAAAGCTCAAAGAAGGAGAACAGCTAATCTCTTTGTCCTCGCTTCTCGATTTCAAAGAGAACTCGAAGGTTACCTACATCATCAGGGTCCATGGAGTCGATGTTGAGATCAAGCCAATAATGAAGGTCTCTTCGAATAGCCTCCTTTGCAGCAAGGTTCTCAGGTAGTTCTATTGGTGCCTTGGAGGCGAGCTTGAAGTGAGTACAACCACATTTACACGCCCCATCAAGTACCTTGTCAATGTCAGCCGAGGTTTCTCCGCAGTTCCTACATTGGAATATCATTTTGCTCTCGCATAGAACACAGAGTCTCTCTAAGAGGCTTGGTACTTTCAGCGTATTACATGTCAGATGCATATTTTACGTAGTTCAGTCGTAAGTCGCAAGTCAATTCAGATGACAGGGACTAGACTTATCTATCGTGGATGCCCGCCGGACCTTAAGGGCGTGGAATGAATGGCGAAATCTTGCACTGCATGCCGCGCAAAGTCCAAAATCCGTTGCGATCGGTGCAGGAACGAGTTCTGTCATGACCACGCAATGAAATGTCATTCATGTGGTACAATCACTTGCATTCGAGACCTTAGCAATAGGCGGATGTGCCCAACCTGCAACAACCTACTGGACATTTGCCCGGAATGCCATGTAAATGAAAAGATTGTCAGAATCATTGCAGGAAACTTCTGCCCTGAGTGCGGTTGGAATGGCTAGAGGAAGATCGCCAACCATAGTAGGAAGAGAACTATCCCGATCAACCCCGCAACCATCCAGCCTTTTCTGCCAAGTCCCCATACTATCGGAATGGGACCGATGAAGATTACTCCCTTGCTTTCAGTACGGGGCTTACTTTCATCAGGAGTGTCGCGCGAAACTAGCAGAACTCCGATTGCGACTACCACTACACCTACTACTGCGATTACTATGCCGAGCAGCTGAAACAGGTCAGGTTGTTGAAGCATCTGCCGTTCCTTCCTTGTCCCTCTCACTTTCTATCATTACTGACTAACCGGAACTTCTTGTGTCAAGACGGCGTTCTGGTAGATCAAATACCATTCTCTCGTATCCTCCAACGTTGTCCCCTTCGTATGCCCAGAGGGTCACAAGATCGCCATAGATCTCATACTCGAGCTGAGAATCAATCTCGACAATTGCTGTGCCCACCGGAAATCTCCAAATAATCTCAAAACCGTATGGCGCAGTTTCTTCCTCAAGCCAGGTTTCAATCTTATTCCTCCGTGCCTTAAATCCAGTTGCGAAATCAATGAGATAGACTACTGCAACTATTTCGGTGCCGCCCTTCAGGAATATGTCCGTGTAATCAACACGGGACCTTACACGCTCCCCGTTAATCTCTACTCTCTCCTGGTTGAGGAAGTGCTGCATGTTTCCTGCAAGCTTCTCAGCCTCCTCTCTTAGCATTTCATCATCTCGAACTACTCGTCGGTAGTATCCCCCTGGGTCCAGATACTCAAAACAAAGTCGTTCGTGAATCTCGCCTGAGTATGAAACCGAGAAGAAAGAATCGGCATGGATTGGCTCAACCAGGTCTGACATGTATTCTTCCAATCAAATCACCTACTCCAACGGCACCGCGTTGAAACCTTCACTCGAAAGATGGTCTGAGAAGGTAGTTGCGTTTCCAGTGAAACAGTAGACTAGGGTTGGAGAAACTTCCCTCGCGAAGTCAAGCAGGCCCCGAAAGTCCGAATGAGCGCTCAGCGGAAATCCAGTCTTACTTGAGTCCCCGAGAGTCCAGCCCGAGAGTGCGTAGTAATCCAATTTCCCTATCACTTCGTTCGCATCTCTGGAATCCATATGTCTTCGAATGTTCTGGCGTGTGTGATGATGTGAGGAGCTTACAATTGCACAACCATTCTTGAGCAGTGTTCTTGCTCTTGCGGTTCTTAGGCGAGCCTGTCGCAGGTCATTCCCGTGACGATTGTATACTTTGCAGACTTCATCAATCATGTTATTGCCAGAAACCACATTGAACCCACCCCACTGAAGAACTGCGATGGCCTCTTGTGCCTTGCCTAGAGAATAAGCTTGGAAGACCGGGACCCGGCCTTCATCGATTGCTTTGCCTGTCGTTTCCAGAATCTGC
The DNA here is from genome assembly GCA_964345915.1 of uncultured archaeon. Classification (GTDB taxonomy): domain Archaea; phylum Asgardarchaeota; class Thorarchaeia; order Thorarchaeales; family Thorarchaeaceae; genus SMTZ1-83. The sequence goes on along the minus strand of CAYFTD010000235.1, from coordinate 2,593 downwards.
TCATGAATCTCTTGCCGGTCTGGGAAGACCCAATCCGGCGTTCCATAGGTTGCCTCTGTAATGAGGACGTCTGCCCGAGTGGGTACCGCAGCATTGTGAACCATGCTATCGACAACGTTGAAGTCGCCGGTGTAGAGGACGGTCAAACCCTCGTCGAACTCCATGAGAAACATACTAGAGCCTATCACGTGACCTGCATTGAGTGAAGTGATGACTACTCCTAGTTGTCCTGTTCGTTCGTTGTGCTCGAGAATCTCTGTCCTTGTCTGCAGTCTATGGCCGCGCGCAATAAGGGCATCCTTGGTTGCTTGAGTGGAGATGATTCGGCTTGCTTTTTCAACTCCCTTAAGATGGTCAGAATGTGCATGCGTTAGAAGAGTAGTTTCACCCTTGACTCCTGTATCGAGAGCAAGTTTCACGTGTCCATAGTCAAGGACGAACCCATCTGCTTGCTTTCGCAGCTTTAATGTAGACATTGGATGACCTTCTCGGCACAGGAGTCCCAGTCACAAAAGGCTTTCCCACTCTTTCTCAAAGCAGAGTCCTCTACAGCCGTTTCCGCATGAGTGCGATTTCTCTCATTTCTAGTCGGCCTTCCCCCAATGCTGCAACGGCTTCTGCAATGTCCTTCTGGCCAAGACCAAGAAGAGGAATCTCGATCCTCTCAACATCGAAATCACTGGCTTGCGACGTAATCTCATGAGCAATCTCCTGCGAGGTGACGTGCTCGAGGTCAGCTATCAGCGGCCACACTATGATTCGATCTTTAACGAGCTCGAACCCCATGGTGAGTATAGTCAGTCCGCCCATTGTAAGAGTTCTGAGAGACCCCCTAGAAGCCTCCCATTCCAGTGCAAGGGTCACTTGTGAGCAATCCAATCGTGATGACTCAATCTGCCTCCAATATAGATCGCGAGCACCCTCCATGTCTGGCCTTGCGTCCCAAGAAACCTTGCCATACATAGGCGAAGTGTCGGTGGGAGTATCAATCGTGCAGCTCAAGGCTGTTGTGACGTGTTGAAACTCTAGACTTCCAAGAGCCGGTGTCAGCCAGCTCGAGACCTCGCTATTGAAAGGAAGCGGCAATGGATTCTCTTCTCTTTCTGGACTCACAAGGACATCCACCTCGTGAATCACTACGGTTCTGAAGAAGGGGATAGAAGACCTCAGGAGCTGGAGTTGTGCTTTTTCTCTGAATTCTTGAAGCATTCTTACGGCTAGGAGTGCAACTGCAAGTCTGGTTCGGTCTCTGTAGATTGCAGCACCTCCAACTACCTGGTTTGTGATGCTAGCAAGGAAGAATGCACCGTCAGGGAGGTCCATGAGTGATTTGGCATACTCCATGCTGTCATGCTTGGCAGTATCTTGGATGCTCAACCAGATGTCGAGTTCGGACTTCGCCATTCTCCAAGTGAAAAGAGTTGGAGGTTTCATGACTTTACCCTAGCTGTTCTCGATGCGTCATGTTCTATTTCTGGAAGTGTGGAATGATCTCCTTTCCAATCTGCTTGATTGCTGTCTTCTTCTTAGGTCCAATTGGTGAGCCAACAACAAACTGCGTGACACCAACCTTTGAAAGATCCTCGATACGCTTGATGCATTCATCTTTGTTTCCAACGACTGCAAAAGCGTCGATCATTTCGTTGGTGATGGCGCCAGGAAGGTCCTTGAAGTTGCCTTCCGCAAGGAGGCCTCTAACTTTGTTACACGCATCCATGTCGAGACTGTGCCTCTCCAAGACTACGTCCGGAGAGCCGGCAACGATGAACGCCACGACAATCTTCGCGTCGCCTTCCAGAGCCGCTTCTCTCGTGTCGCCGATGCTGAACGACGCGTATGCAGTTACATCCAACTCCTTGATGTCCCGCCCTGCTTCCTCTATGCCTTCTTTGATCTTCTCCATAGCAATCTCAAAGTCCTTGGGATGACTCGCATTGATCAGAATCCCGTCTGCGACTTTCGCAGTTGCCTTCAACATCATTGGTCCCTGTGCTCCAGCGTAGATCGGGATCTTGGGGCCTCGCTTTACTGGTTTACCGTCTTTCATTACTGGATTGCCGTCGGCATCCAATACAGGCTGCTTCTTGACAATCGCCAACTTTGCGCCCTTCACCTTGAAGACTTTCCCGTCAAGCTTCGCCTTGCTACCTTCTGTGAGCTTCCTCATGAATTTGATTGACTCCACAACAGCGGAGACTGGCTTCGCCCATTTGATTCCAAGGCCACTTAGTGTTACCTTGTCTCCCGCACCTATCCCGAGGACAGCACGTCCATTGCTTAGCTCATTGATTGTCACAGCTGCAGAAGCAGTCAAAGCTGGACTGATATGAAAGGGGTTCGTCACCCCTGGTCCCATTAGTATTCTCTCGGTGTTCAGGGCCAGGGCTGTCAAGGTGGCCCAGACATTGCGGTTGTTATAGTGGTCTGTTATCCACACATTGTCAAAGCCAGCTTCCTCGGCAAGCTTAGTCCATGTCAGCAACTTCTCAATTGGTTTGTCAGGTACAAATTCTATTCCGATGCGCATTGCCTGATTCTCCTATCGAATCGGTTTTGACCTTCCTCCTCCAAAATAAGTTATCGTTTCTCCAAT
>CAYFTD010000234.1:0-4035 GCA_964345915.1 uncultured archaeon | reverse complement strand
TTCGCCCCATTTATTGTGCTGAAATCTCGTCTTATATTCCCCAACTCCATCTATTACAGAACATGCAACTATCTGGGAACACAAAGATCGCCTTGGGTGTAATCCTTGTTGTGGCACTTGGTACTTCGATAGTTTTGGTATCAACATTCGACCCTGGTGTTCCTGAAGGTTCCACCAGAGTCACACTTCTGGCCAATGCAGGAGTCATGATAGAGGCTGAAGGACTACGAATCTATGTTGATCCTGTCGACCTTCCGTCTAGTTACAGCAACAGCCCGGCAGATGCAATCTTAATCACTCATGACCATGGCGATCACTATCAGAGTTCAGTCATTGATATGCTTCAGAAAGAGGACACTGTGAACGTATTCCCAGCAATAATGACGTCCGCTATCTCAACTCACGATGGATTAGGTGTCAATCCGGAAGATCAGATTCAAGTCGGGTCAGCCAACATCACAGCCTTCTACATGTACACCTTTCCTGAAAGCGGCTACGACGCCAGTCATCCGGTAGAGAGCAATTTCACGAGTTACATTGTAGAAATCAACGGGTTTGCGGTCTTCCATGCTGGTGACTCCAAGACCCTTGTCGAGTATTACGATTTGGCAGGAACAATCGATGTAGCAATGCTACCGTTGGGCCCCGGTTGCCAGACAATGGCAGACTCCGAAGTAGTCGTCGCAATCCAAAGAATTGAGCCAGACTACTTCATTCCGATTCACTTTGCCGAGGGAGCTGTTGACACATTCTGTTCCTCATATCGGACACAGATTGAGGGAACCCACAATTGCCAGGTCATAGACCTCGCACCTTTTGCATCTAGGACATTTCAGATTAACACAGAATGACATCAATAGTTGAAGCGAATCTTATAGGAGGGGAATACAAGGCCCACCTCATCCCCTACTCAGTGCTCTCAATATCATGAGCACAATTGTTAGCGCATCAAGATGCATTATCTATCCGAGAAGATTGATTCTCTGCCCTAGTTTCGTATCCTTGGCAATCGAGTATACTACATTTGCGGCTGCGATGTCTTGTACTGAAAGTCCTGTAGCGTCGAACAAAGTAATCTCATCTTTGTCTTCTCTACCAACCTTGTCCCCATTGAGAATCTCACCAATCTCAGCGTGCACATCATTCTCATTGATGATGTCAAGAGCAAAGGCATGCTGAAGCTCTCCTATATTTCGGCATTGAGCCAGACTGTCCACAACTATTTTTGAGGCCCGTCTCATTATCATTGGGTCGAGCTCCTGTTTGCCCGGACCGTCCGCGCCTATCGCATTGATATGGAGACCCTCTTGAACCGATTCTGCAGATATGAGGGGCTTCCTTGATGGGGTGACTGTGACGAGAATGTCGGCATCTACGACTACTCCCTGTGGAGTTCCAACAGTATGGACATCAGCTCCAATCTTGTGCCTGATCTCCTTCGCATATTGTTTTGCCCTCGCGCTTTTAATGTCCCACACTTTGATTCTCTCAATGTTGAACAGCTCAGCCAGAGCAAGAATCTGCATTCTGGCCTGAGTTCCAGCACCCACTACGCCCACCTGAGAGGAGTCCTTTCGTGCGAGAACGTCAGCCGCCACTGCCCCAGCCGCCCCGGTCCTGTACGCTGTGATGTAGGTGCCATCCATGATTGCCACGGGCATGCTAGTCTTCAGATCCATCAACACAATTACGGCGACACCTGGTGGCAGGCCTAGCTTCTGGTTGTCGTAGAAGCCAGAGGCAATCTTTGTACCTATGAGTCCAAAGTCTTCGACGTAGCCGGACTTGATGTCAACCTCGCCTCTGTACTGATGTACATCCAAGTGCTGTACGGGTGGCATCTGTGTACGGCCTTTGGCGAACGCAGAATAAGCGGTGCGAACCGCTTCAATGGCTTTACTCATGGGTAGGTGCTTTTGGACTTCGCTCTGTGAGATCAGAATCACATCATCCAACGTTGACGTCACCTCTTGTCAAACTCTCAACTCCCTACTTGATTGTCTGAATTAGCTCGTCTAATCGGGAAAGGCCGGCCTTGAGGTGTTCTTCTTCGTATCCAAAGCCAATCCGAATGTAGTTCTCCATTCCAAAGTGCTCGCCAGGAATGATCAACAAGCTTTTTTCCTTCAACAGGCGATTCACAAGCTCGAGCGAACTAATAGGAAGGTTATGCTTCGGGAAGCAAATTGACGCAGCCCTTGGAGCTACGTAGTCGAAGATGTTCTTTCTCTCATCCAACCATTCTCTCATCACATTCCAATGACCCTTGACGATTCTGCTAGTTCGTTCTAGAATCTTCTCTCGCATCTCAGGTTGAAGTGCAATCGTTGCAAGCATGTCACTCAGTTTTGTTGGACAGATGGAAGTGTAGTCGGAGTATGACCAGAGGTCTGTGGCGTGAGGCTTCAGGGACGTGACGACCCAGCCGAGCCTCAAACCTGGCAGGCCATAGGCTTTGGACAGACTGTTTGTGACCAGCACCTTATCGTAGTAGTCAAACATGGTGGGCGTCATTGACCCTTCAAGCTCGGCCCCCTGATATATCTCGTCAGATAGGATCCAGACCCCAGCATCAGCGGCGATGTCAGCTATAGCCTTGAGATACTCCGAACCCAAGGTGGCCCCAGTTGGATTGTTTGGGTTGCAGATTGTGATTGCGGCCGTGTTTCTTGAAACAGCTTCTTTCAGCCCCTCTAAATCAGGGACCCACTCGTTTCCGTCCATCTTCAAGTAGAATGGATTGACCGACCCCCCGAGACCCTTGGTGACTCCGTAGATCTGCATGTAGTTCGGCAGCATCATCACAATCTCTTTCCCCCTACCGTGTTCATTCAACAGATTCCAGACCGTGATGAAGTTCGCCTCAGCACCTCCATTGGTGACAACCACATTCTCAGCATCTGCACCCTTGTACATGTTTGCTATGGCGTTTCTCAAAGGAATTGTCCCGTTTGTCTGAGAGTATTCAAGTTTCGTGTCAAAGATCTCTTTTCTCTTGTTCTCGTCTGGGACCAGATAGGATACTGTTAGAGGCTCAACCCCGCTCTCGGTGAGGTTGATATCCACGACGTGTTCCCACTCGGACTGAATCCTTTCCAATTCAAAAGGTTCAAGCTTCACTTCTCACACCAACATTTCTCGAGCACGAGACAATCGGATGTCCAGCAGGTGGGGCAATCCAGTTCCTAGCTAATTAAGAAATCGGAATATGGACGAGCTCGAGAAAGATGGATTGAAGTGCACTCAAAGTTCTAGTTGGAAGATTGGCCGGCGTCCTTCTTGAAACTGGTCGGAGGTATACAATCGCCGTGTCTTTCCTGAGCCTCGAGAAGCCTCTTCCTTTGGTCCTCTATGAATGTATACAGTAGATCTGGTGTGTCTGCGACACGTTCCCTATACTCCTTCTCGATTCGGTCTAGCTTCGCTAGAAGCTCCGGGACTCTGGTCGTGAACTGCTCATTGTACTGTTCACGAGTATACTCCTTGTTCAGATACTCTTGAAACAGCCGAGCAAGATCGTCATATTCCGGCATCAAACCTGTCGGAGTGGTGACGGCATCTGCCTCACCGTTCACTCTCAAGTCCATCCACTGAAGCCACACGCGTTTGTCTTCTTTCCCATTCAGGTAGTTGCCGTCCTTGTCCTTCAAGAAGTAGTTCACGCTGAAGATTCTAGGCGTTTCATCAAGTAATCTACCGAAGTCCAGATGGTTCTGGATGTACTTTCCTAGAGGTATTGAGATGAAGTCCATGTTCGAGAAAGCCTGGAACTTTCGTACCCCGCTTGGGCCAAGTGTGGCTGCGGTTGACTCCGACTCCAGGCTCGCCCCCATTGTGATCACACCATGTGCCCAGTCAAACGACTCTTGGACGGGGACCCATGTGTCGGGGTCTCTTCCTCCGTAAATGAACGCGCTGACCGCAACACCGTTTGGGTCTTCCAGAGTCTTGTCCACATTTGGAAGTCCCTCGAGACCTATCGTATAGCGTGCGTTCTTGTGAGCGTACGGTATCTCTTCGCCTTTAGCATCCTTC
>CAYFTD010000233.1:0-18028 GCA_964345915.1 uncultured archaeon | reverse complement strand
CTAGCCATTGACAAGGGGTATGACCTCAAGTCGTCCATCTTGTTGACGAGTGGTCGACTTACAGCCGACATTGTCAGCAAGTGTGCGTGGGCTTCTATTCCATTGCTTGCTTCTTCCGCGGTGGCTACAGACGCTGCCATCAAGTTCGCTCAACGTGGAAATGTCACACTAATTGGTTCCCTTCGAGGCCAAGGTATGAGAGTATACCATGAAGGGGCGGCTGAGCTCACGATTCAAGGGTAGGCTACGTCAGCATAGGCACTTGACGACGTAGAGAAGTCACGTACAGAGCCTAATCCTTATCAATTCGCTATTCGGCATGAGTGAGCAATGAAACGTATCTTGGTCCTCGGCCCAAGCGGCTCGGGAAAGTCAACATTCGCCAAGAACCTTGCCGTTCGCCTCGGTCTCCCTTGGGTCAATCTCGACTCTCACTACTGGAAGCCCAACTGGCAAGAAACGCCTCAAGATGAATGGAGAGAGATAGTCGGGCGACTCATCCTAGAAGATGAGTGGGTGATGGATGGCAACTACTCCAAGACACTGGAAATGAGGATAAAGAGAGCAGATACCGCCATCTTTTTGGACATTCCAAGAAGAGTTTCATTCTGGAGAGTGTTGAAGAGACGCATCAAGCATCGGGGAGAGGTACGACCTGAATTGGCAGAGGGTTGCTACGAGAAGATCGACCTGGACTTCCTGAAATGGATCTATGGATACCCCAAACGGACCCGGCTCGAGGTCGATAGAATCCTAGCCGAGAATTCTGAAGACACAAATGTCGTGGTGCTGAAGGGGTCAAAGGAAGCCACGGAGTTCCTTGTCAATCTGCCCAGTTAGGCCACGTTGTATCTACCGATAGTATCTTAGGTGTGATAATCAGGCTCACCGTTCATGCAGGTCACCCCTGAACTCCTCCTTGGCACAACGATAGGCTTTGCCGCTTCAGCATTGTGGGCTGTTTCCGTTGTAGTCTACAGGTCACAGAGCAAAGAGATACGCCCGTTGGCTATTAGCTCCATCAAGATGTGGGTGGCCCTTGCATTCATGTCCCTGATTGTGTTCTTGCCCTTCAGACCAGAACCATTTACGATGGTGCCCGATGCTGTTCTCTTTCTTGCGCTTTCCGTTACATTTGGAGCCGTGATTGGCGACACATTGTACCTCATAAGCCAAGAGAGGATTGGCGTTTCCTATGCGTTTCCAATAGCAATGTCATTTCCAATTCTCACCTATTATCTGGCAATAGTCTTCCTTGACGATATTCTGGTGCCTTCGCGACTGCTTGGTACCGTGGTGACTGTTGCCGGATTGATACTGATTTCGCGAGAGCAAAATGGGAAGAGTGAGGATGGCTCTCCTGCTAGATTTGATCCAGTGGGAATCACTCTAGCATTCCTGACCATGGTCCTCTTCGCCAGCGCCACAGTCATGCTGGACATAGGTGTCACTCAAGTCGATCCGATTGACGCCAATTTTGTGAGGGTCGTATTTGGTTCATTCGAGTTCGTGCCGATGTTTGTGGCAGCACGACTGAACAGAATGCCCATGCCCACGGTTCGTGCCGCCAAGATTGTAGCGTTTGCAGGGCTTTTTGGAATGGCAATAGGGTCTTTGCTCTATGTCTGGATGGTCAAAATCATAGGTGCGGCAATGGGTGCGGTCATTGGGTCGACATCACCTCTCTTTGCAGTTCCTATTTCGGTCTTCTTCCTCAAAGAGAAGCTTACAGCCTTGGCAGCTGTTGGTGTGCTGGCCACAGTGGCTGGAGTCATACTAGTCGTGGTCGCTTTCTAGTTGCAAGGGCTCTGCAACTCTCAGATTTGTGCTCATTCTGCAGAAGCAAGTTGAACATATACCTCGAAGACATCGTTTCCGCGTGCAAATCTGACCATGAGCTTCTCACCAACGCGCTTACCAAGTATCTTGCGGCGAAGGTCATCCATGGTATCGACATCCTCCTCATCGATGGCAACGATGACATCGCCTGCTCTCAATCCTGCCATTGAGGAGGGCCCTCTTGGTACTTGCACTATCAAGGCACCTTTCTCAACAGGCAGTCTGTAATGTGAAGCAACCCGTTTGTCTAGAGTCACTCCCATTATCCCCATCCATGGAGTCTGGACTGTTCCTGTTTCGACGAGTTCTTTAAAGACGGCCTTAATCATATCGACTGCTATTGCAAAGCCAATACCCTGACTGAATGGAATCATTGCAGTGGGCACACCTATCAGGTTGCCATCTGAGTCGACTAGGGCGCCACCACTATTGCCAGGGTTGATCTCCGCAGAGGTTTGAACTAGGCCCTCGAGGAAGGAGTCCCTACTCTGAATCGTCCTGTCAACCGCGCTAACCATCCCAAATGTCACAGTCGTGCCTAAGCCGAGTGAGTTGCCTATGGCAATGGCGAACTGCCCTACCTTGAGTGCCCCAGAATCGCCTAACTCAATGGGCATTAGATTGGCTGCATCGATTTTGAGAACAGCCAGGTCTCTGAGTTTTGACTCGCCAACAACAACGGCCTTGAGCGTTCGACCATCGTTCAAGGTGACCTCGACATCTCTTGCTCCTGCTACAACGTGAGCATTGGTGACCACAAAGCCCTCATCTGTCAGGATTACGCCAGATCCCTGACCTTGAACCGGAACGCGACGAGAGAGTTGATCTCTTGCCAGTCTTGTCGTTGACACGCTGACAACGCTGGGAACTACTTTCGCAACTATCTCTACCAGTCGTTTTTCAAATTCGGCAAGCATGGTCTTCACTGCGGCATTAACTATGGTACACAGTTATTAGTCTGAGCATCGGGCAATCTGATTGAGATTCCACCAGATTCCACTATTGTTGAGTCTGCGGATGTGGAGCTCAAGCCTGATACGCGACTGCACTATTCTTCATCGTACGAACAGTTTCGGCTTCCGAACTCAGCTGAAATCCATGCGAAGACCTCAGAACTTGCTTGGGTCGTGGCGCTCGACGCGCAAAGACAACCAAGGAATCCTTTTCACATTAGGACTAGTTTCTGTCCTGCAAGTGATGATGGACGATGGACTACAACTCGCGTCTTATGGCAAAGGTTGCTGGCATAGTTGCAATAGCTGTAGTTGCCGCTATCTTTGCTATTGGGGGTGCGGGACTTGTGTCGCTGTCGCAGACAACCAGAGTCGGTGTCCATTCACTTCTCTCGTATTGGGCAGCTATTCCGGTCGCGGTGAGTGTCCTAGCACTCGCTAGACGATCGTCCAGATCACAGATTGCACTATGCTCTGCACTCCTGTTTCCAACATTCGTTCATATGGGTAGTGCCATAGGATACCGACTTGACCTTATTCAACCCGCTGTTGTGAGGGAAGTGCCAAATCTCGTTGGTGACGTATTCGAGTTGGCCGCTTTCGGTCTTCTTCTAATGGCCGCTGTTTGGTTCTCCAAGAATCCAGATGACAATGCGTTCCGATTCAATGGCATCGCTGCAGCTGTCGTCCTAGTGTTTGTTCAGCTTGGACTCTACGGCTCGATGTGGTTCTTCCTCTTCCCCTTGATGTTTCCCGTCGTCTTGGTGGTCCTTGGCGTCATCATGGGAATCCTTGGATTCTCGGCATTTGTGTTTGCTGCATATCTCTCTCCCCGGCTACAGAATGAGCATTTCACAACTGACACAGGATATCTTGCTAGTGCTCTTGTGCTGCTAGGGTTCTCAACAATCATCATGGCAGCTGAACTGGTGTTGCCCACATCGGCTTGGATCTATGCTGAGAATCTTCAGATTGCTGCATTCATCTTGCTTGGGCTCTCACTAGGTGTTCCTTTCCTCAAGAGGTCCGGACTCAATGGCATGACGGCGCACCTCATTGTGGCAGGACTAGCAATAATCACATACTTGCCCTTCACAATAACAATCTCCATCGAAGTAATGAACCTCAACATAGTCATCGAGGCTCTGAACAGACTCGCCTTTTCCATCATTCACATTGGTGCTGGTTCATTGTCGGCAATGATGGCAGTTCTTCTTCATACATTCTCCAAACGACATCCCTCACGGAACCACTATCCCCTCATACTCCTTTTTGCGCTATGGGCCGGGGTAGCAGCTGTATCAGTTCTGGCAGTAATCATCCCCGATTTGACACCCTTGGGTGAGCCGATAGTCCCCTATGCTGTGGGCAGTCTACTCTCGCTACCTTTGCTTTTCTATGCTGTGAGGTGGACCAATCCTGAACTAAGAACTGTGGTTTCACGTCGAGCTAGCCTTTGGCTGTTCGTGGGAGCGATACTTCTCTTCTTAGCTGTTGCTACAGGCGAAATTGTCAATCAGCTGGTTCTGCAAAGATACGCAGAGCTCAGCGGCAATCCGGTCAGCAACTCCATCCTTCTTGGCACCAGCCTGGTTGGGATGCTGGTTTTTGCCAGCTTGATCTTTGTCCTTGCTGAGCAATCTCGAGGTCGAATCTCCATCGAAATCTACGCAGCTTTCTTTCTCTCTATGTGGATTGTCCCCAACATCCTCAAGAGCTACTATACAGTTTGGACAGCTGGATGGTGGGTGTCTGAGGTTCTCATCTTCATCGGAATGCTGTTGGGTCCTCCTTTGATGGGCCTGTTCTATGTTCGAGCCCTGCAGGACGCAGAAGACTCTCATGATAGAGCAAACCTGTACGCTGACCTATTGATGCATGACGTAAGCAACTACAATCAGATGCTATTGACTGCATTGGAGTTACTTGGTGACAGAGGCGTTTCAGATGCCCAGCGTGACAGAGTATCAGGTGATGCAAAGCAAGTGATTTCCTTTGCAGACCAGTTGATAGCGAATGTCCGACTGATTGGCAAGACAGACCGACTTGTACAGAGTACTCTGAAGCCGACGAACCTAGTTGCAACTGTCGTTGAGGCAATTGATATCGTGACGCAGGGCGCGATTGGCGAAGACATAGAACTTCGGTTGAGAACCGATAGAGGTCATGGTTTCGTTCTCGCTGACGATGCTCTGAAGTATGTCTTCATGAATCTGCTCTATGTGGCTTTTCAACAGCCAGTTGACAGGAAGACCATTCTCATTGAGATTGATCCCTACACCGATTCTGGACTGCCAAACTGGAGAGTTCGTATGAGCGTTCCAGGTCTGTGGATTGACCAGAGGGACCGAGAGGAATTGATGCACAGGGAGGCAGACAATTACAGTAGCAGTGCACTCGGACTACTCGTAGCCCGACTGATTACGGAGTCTCTTGGTGGTTCCTTCACTATGACCGACAGACTAGAACAGGAATTCCATCAGGGAACAGTCTTCGTCGTAACCCTACCAGGTCAAGAGAAACCTGAAGGCTGAAACGGTCTGGAGGCAGCAAATGACTATCCGACCCAACTGGACCAATCAGAAGGGTTCTGTAGTGCTTGATAGCGAGGCTATCGTTGGTGTTGAACGAACCATGAAGTAGTCGACAGCCTAATTTGCCAGAGGCAGTCTAATTATGAAGCAGGCACCCTTGGAGTGTTCACCACTTACTCTATCTCCGACTAATACTTCTCCGCCATAACGTTTGACTATTCTCTCGACCAATGTGAGGCCAATACCAACTCCGGCGTCTCCGTTTGGTTTTATTCTTGAGAACAGAGTTTCCTTTCTACTATCACTGATTCCGGGTCCGTAGTCCTCAAACATGATCTCAATAGCTCTTCTGTCACCGGAGAATCTTGCTTTAACATCTACGGTGATGTTGTTCTTCTTGTTGTGCTTGACCGCATTGTGTAGGACATTGAAGAATGCATCCACCAAGAAATCGTCTGCCAAGACCCTGATTTCGCCTCTTCTGAGAGTCGTGTTCACTCTGAAGCTTCGGTTGGGGAAGGAATCACGCACCATCATCTCGGCCGCTCTAACAACTCCCTCAACATCGGTATTGGAAAGGTTGAGCGGCTCGTCAACTACTTTGGAGAACTTCCTCACATTCGCTATGATATCTACGCCTCGTTTGACCTGTTCTAGAGCGACTTTCACATGGCTACTGAACTGAGGAGAAACATCATCAGAAATCAAGGAAAGCTCCAGACTGGACATGATTCCTTGATGGATGTTGTTGAGGTCATGAGCCATGAGGTCATTGAACAGCTCGGCCCTAGCACGAGCTTCTATCGAAGCTTCATATGCCTCCATTCTCTCAGTGATGTCGGTAGTGACAACGTACCTTACGACTGTTCCGTCTCCTTTCCGTGTAACAGAGAACCTATTGCTCACATACCTTCTAGTCCCATCTTCCCTCATTGCCCAGAAGTCCAGATGTTCTGGGTACTCGCCCGTTTCCATGGCATGAGCCACAACTTTTCCAACTCTTTCTCTTTCCTCTGGGGCGACCAAATCCAAGGTTGACATCTTCATGATCTCCTCCCTTGGATAGCCAAAGATCTCACAGGCGCGGTCATTGACGTAGACAACTGGACTCCCTTCGATTATGGTCACACCATCTCTGATGTTCTCCGCCATCATTCGGTATCGCTCTTCGCTTTCCTGAAGAGCACTCTCCATCTGTTTTCGGTCAGTTATGTCCATTAGTGTTCCAACGGCCCGGAGTGGATTTCCATCAGAATCCCACTCCATGATCTTCCCTCGGTCAAGCACCCATATCCATTCACCTGACTTCGTACGTGCACGGTACTCGATATCGTAAGCTGACTCACCCTTGAGGAAAGCTTCCAAGACTTCTGAAACCCAAGGGATATCTTGAGGATGTACAAGATCCTCCCATCTCTCTAGAGTTGGCTCAAACTCATCTTTGCTGAATCCAAATATCCTAGTCCAGCGTTCATTGAGTATCATCTCATCCGTTTGAATATTCCAGTCCCATAGTCCGAGGTCCGCACCTTTCAGTGCCAGCTCCAGTCTTTCTCCGCTCTCTCGAATTGCAGCTTCGGCCTGCAACAGATCCGTAATGTCGGTTGCTATCATTAGAACAAGGTCATCTGCCGGTTTTGCATAGTCTGCTATGACCCAGCGATCTTCACCGTGGTCTGGAAATGAAGGAATGCTGAGTTTGACCTCTTTGCGCATGCCTTCGCCTGTATCCATTGTCTTCCTTATGAGGAGGGTCATTTCCGGCGAATCTGGGAGAAGCTCTTCAGGAGACTTTCCAATGAACTGTTCCGCTTTCGCTCCGGAATATCGGATTAATGTTTCATTGACCATCTTTAGTACTACTTGCCCATCTGGTCTTCTTTGCCATAGAAATGCAGGATCAGGAATTGCATCAAAGGTTCTTCTGAATTGTTCTTCACTCTCTCGCAGAGCATTCTCAGCCCTTACGCGATTCGTGATGTCCGAAACTATTGCGTGGTATGTTCGCTCGTCTTCAGCATGGACTATGGTTGGTATGAGCTCCAAGTGACGTGTTTCCCCACTTGCATGAACAAACGCAAATCGAAGAACGCCTTCTTCCCTATTTCCGAGCGCCGTTTGGCGATACAGATCCTTGGCACCGGCCTGCTGGTCCTCACGGAGGACTCCAAGCACGTCCTCCAAACCCCATTTCACTATGGTTTCAAGTGGGACGCCTGCAATTTCGGCTAAGGCTCTGTTGGCATACTGGACTTGGCCGTTCTTGACGACAATGACGCCCTGTGGAAGCATGTCATATATAGCTCGATATGCATCGACTTCAGTCACGGGTGCCTTGTCTATGTTGGTTCCTTGCCCCATGAACGATCACAGTCCACATCCCACCGAGCGCAGAAGGTTGACGACACCTCGCTGGCGTGTCACCCTCGGCGCTGCACTACGCTCGGACAGTTCACCGGTTATTCCCCTTCAACCCTCTTGTTGAACCATAAAATGATTCTTTGTAGGGACTTTAGTGTCACCATGAGAAGGAGTCCCGGCCGCAGGGGGCCGAGCTCGTTTGACTATCCTTTCTCCTTTCGCTGAATCACAAAGTAGTAGTAGAGCACGAAAGTCACCAAGGCTGCCGCCCCTGTTGCCGCCCCAACTAGTAGAAGGTCTGGCGGTGGTGGACCTGTAGTTGTGGTCGGGGTTGCCGGTGGCGTGATGTTCAACACGATAACGTCAATGATGACCTGGTCTTGGTTCCCAGCAACATCAAAGACCTTCGCGACAAACGTGTAGTTGTCATTTGCCACTGCAGTTGTGTTCCAGATATATGTGTAGGAGTTGTCCACGCCAGGACTGCTCGGTGGGCTAATTGTCTGATTTGAAACGAGGACACCATCAAGATAGAACTCTACGCGCGCGATTCCGCTCTCAGAGTCTCCAGCGATGACTGTGAGGTTCTTCTCACCCACAAAGACTGACCCGTTAACAAGCCCTGGATGCCACGACACGTGGGGGGCAATAGAATCAGCAAGAGCATATCCTTGACGTACTTGGGTATGGATCTTGTTGACACTATGGGGTGCAGACGAAACAACGACTGATGTGAACGAAGCCGCTAAGAGCAGGAGTATCAGTAGTGTGAACCGATGTCCTCTTAGATTCAATTCAGTTTCTCCTCTTTTCGAATGTGGTATTGTGACCCTCACCCATACTGTGGTTTAACCTTTGTGGGACTCCAGGCAAAGATCCACCCGGCAGATAGTGGATTCTGGAGGAACGATCAAGAAATCTCCGAGCAATAGAAGGTGAACTTCGTTGCCTAGACCGCTGTCACAAGCAGGGTATGGGTTTCTCGTCGATTCGGAGGCACGTTCGCCATGGAAAGTTGCGTTTCTCCGTTTCCTAGTTCATCAGCGTCATGCAAATAAGGACAGAACGCATTAGCCAAAGTCTGTGAGGTAGAGGAAGTTGGGTATGTCCCCACAGGAAGATGTAGCTCCAGTCATCCGTTTGCGTGTGACAATCAACAGACCACTCGAAGAAGTGTGGGAGAAGTTCCTTGATCCTCTGATTATGATTCAGTGGCTTGGGAATGAGATAAGTGCTGACATCAGAACAGGGGGCTCTATCACTTTCTTGGGCAGCAATGCTCCCACAACTGCAGAGATTGGAAACAGGTGGGACATCAAGGAGCTTACCGATAAGAAGGGTATTCTCTTTGGATGGAACATTCTCGGCGCAGACACACTCTTTGTGTTGAGGTTCCGCCCGAGCAATGGTGCGACTCACTTGGAGCTCAAACATGGGGCCATTGCGGACTCCGCAATAGACTTTCACCTTCCCGAACATTGGATTGTGCTGCTCGGCAATTTCAAGTCAGTCGTGGAACTCGGATACCCTGCTCTCAGATTTGACTACTCAGAGTATCGTCCACTAAGAATCACAAGGTACGACCCCACGGAGGTTAGACTGAGTGTTCACTGCAAGGTGCCTCCTTCACTCCCATTTGATGTCTGGACCAACCCGGAGAAGCTTCGACGTTTCATAAGAGCGGAACAGCCAAAGATTGACGCGCAGTACGCAGGAATCTACACGTGGTGGGCTGAGGGACAAGGACCTGTTGTCTTCACGAAGATGGAGCATGACAGCGAGATAGAGTTCACCTGGGTCTATGGCACCGAGATGGAGACCCGTGTCAATGTCAGATTCGAGGATGTGGATGGAGACACTTTAGTCACCCTGCATCATCATGGTTTCAGACAGCCAGAGCACGCAGTGGGTTACGACATAGGTTGGACCGCTATGCTCTGCGAGCTTAAGCTCCTCTGCGAGCTGGGAGAATCAGGAATTGAGAGACTCGGCCGTTGGGAAGAATCCATCTAGCCAAGGTATCTAATCTGCTAGATCACAAGAAACCAAAAGGCTGTACCAGAAAACAGAAGCTGCCACATCAGGATTGATGTTCCTAGAGGCAAGAGAAGATTGTCAGTCCATGCTACGCTGATCAGCTCGAGAATCGCCGCAATGAGTGCAATGACTAGGATCTCAGGTAGAACTGACAAAGGAGATGTGTCTATTGAGAATAGAACCAGCGAGACCGATACTGACAGAAACATGAAGAGTATCACTCCGAATGTTCCTTCAGCGGACTTTCCTCGGAAACGTTTCTTGATGGTTCTGCCGCCGTACGGTCTCCCAATCACTTCTCCTGCGGCATCCCCCCATGAAACTGCCAGGATTGAGGCAACAATGATCTCGGGGCGTTGGTAGAATAGGAGGAAGACCGTTGCGAATGAGACCATGCCCATGAAACCTGCCGCGAACGTACCAATTCTCTTGTCAGTTTCTCTGCTACCCGCTAGCAGCAAATCAGATATCAGCTCGCTCTTGTGAGCCCAGGCATACAAAAGCCCTGTCAGAAAGATCCCCGCGGCAAGTGCTGGTCCGCTCAAGTTCGAATAGTACATCACGGTCAGGGCAATGATCGTACCCATAGATATGTGTACGAACTTGCGGGGTTTCCACTTCGGGACTCCTCGCTCAGACATTTTGTAAGCAATGGCTAAAGCCAGCCCACCAACTATCCCTGTGAAAGCTGCCAGAATCACATCGAGAGTGGTCGGCTCTCCAAAGACAAGCTCCACCATTGCAGGAATTGTAGGCTAGGTTGCCACATTTCATTGTTCCTAGTCCTTGTTGCTTGCCTGCGTAAGGGCCTAGTCCGAGCAGAGCATATCATCCACTGCTTTCATTCTGCCCACATGAAACTTCTATTTCGACGCTTTCCGGTGAGAAGCGGCGCCACGCCCGAGACATATTTAAGAAAGCTCCCAAAATGGGAGAAAGACCTGACTCTTGGAGTTGGCCAGTCTTTGCGTGAGATACTGAAACTTGATGACCGAGGAAGAATGCTGATACCAAAGCCGGTCAGGGAGTTTCTACTTCTCGAGAAGAATCTTGACGCGTTGAAGAAGAGTACAGACACAATTGCGATTGCGGCAGTCCTCAATCCGGAGGCCAGAATCCTGCGGATCACGTCTCTCGTGGCTGACAAAGACTCACTGACACTTCTTGTTCGTTCCAACCAATACTCTGAATCTCACAAACAAGATATAAGCGACATCAGTGAAGCTCTGTGGGGTAAGAAGGCCGACTTTCGGGCTGGGGCACTTAAGAAGGGGGACAGATTGATTTCACTTGAGATCAACAAATCGGGCCGTATCCACGTTCCTAAGTCCGTCCGAGAGGAATTGAAACTTGACTTCGACTCATACCTAATATCAATAGGCCTGGAGTTCAATGGTGAGGACAGACAGATTCAGCTCATTCCTCTGATGAGTCCGACGAAGACGCTTCTGATTCGAATTCTCATGAAGTCAGGTGCAGTTGAATGGAGAACTATCACTCCAAGGCCAAAGGATGAAAGAGGCCTCAAGAGAGGAATCTCCAAAGAGAAAGACGTGAAGAAGGTCGAATTCTTCTAGAAGACCGGTGTTCTTGACCCAGATTCTGATCAAACAGTCTAGTCCTTCATCGGTAGCGTGAAACCATAGTACAAGAGAACTGACCCGAGGATCCAGAAGGTCCAAGAGAACCAAAGTATTCGTGGCATATCGATTGTGAGGCCGTAGTAGACTGCGACAAACGCAATCTGTAGCACGAAGCCTGCTGCCAAAGCAAGACCTGAGAACCCGATCAGACGCATACTTCTCTTTGGTTCAGCCTCAAGCACTCTGCGTGAAGCTGTGAGACCTGCTCCCGCAAGTAGGACCATCGCGAAGATTCCTGCGACACTAAGAATTGCCGCGCCGATTATCGAGAATAATATCGCCTCTTACATGATTACTGTCATGGTTGTTAGTAGCTCCAACATCCCAACAGATAGCGCGCCGATTCCAAGGTATATTCTGTTTCTCTTGACCTCCATTCCTCCGTAGAACAGGTCGAGTGTGAACCACATGATGAAGAAGATTCCGGAAAAGAGGAAGAAGCTTGGGAGGCTCCTCCAAAAGAAGTCAAGATTCGGATCCACGAAATGAAACACTGTCATGAGGGCCCAGGTGGCGGACGCAATAGCAACGGAGGCTAGGTATAGCAAGAATCGCAGCATCATTCGTAGTTTCTTGGACCAGTATCGGGGAACAATTCTCGAAATCAACAACAGGTCGGTTACCATCAGTGCCAATGCAAAGCCTACTGGTATTAGGTCGACACCTGGTCGTATTCCTATTGTGAAATCCTGGACACCCTTGAGAACGACCGTAAGAATCCCTGTTATTACGGGTATCAACAAGGATGCTGCAGCGGCAATTCGAGTCCAAGAGGACATATCCGTCTGAATTGCTTCTGAGTGTAAGAAGAGTTCTGCCTGTTTCTGTTTCCAACCGCCAGTCCTGCTGAAAAGAATTCATCCCAATATGGGAAGACTTATATCCGAATAGCTTTCGATTTCAGCCAATCGTAATCCCAATTTGGGATGCGAGTTGACAGCAACGAACGAACCGTTTGGTGCGCAAGTCTTGCCACGAAGCGAACGGTTGTAAACAAGGGACCGTTGGTAATGGGCCCTGCCCTGCCCGGGGCTCATTACCTTCACACTGTTTCTTTTGATCAAACTACAGGGGCAGCCAAGTACCAATTCCTCTCTCGATTGCCTGCTTGAGGACAAGAGGGGCAACCGCCATGTCATCTATGGCCAGACCCAGATTGACAGTCATCGTGCGTTCCTCAGAGGTTTCTCGACCTGGTTTCTTTCCTGTCACTAGCTCACCAAGATCTGCATGCACTTCTGGAATGTCCTGGAAGTCGCCTACTTCCTGATAGTGACGCAGTTGTGGCGTATCGTCGGTGCAGAACTTGTCGATTTCTCTCAAAGCATCTGGGTGCCAATACGAGTCAAAGTCAACGAGAGATGCAAACGCTCCGTTATCGAACCAACCTGTTTGAATTGTGGCGTGTGGCACCTTCAGGATTGGACCAGCAGTAACCACGACATCGCAATTCGTCACTGCCTGGTCTGGACTGCCTACAATTTCCACGTCCAATCCAAGCCTCTTTTGAATCTCGTCCGCATAGTCACGGGCCGCTCCAGCGTCGATATCGTAGGCTATTACCCGCTCAAGCTCGAATAGTTCGTTCAACGCCAGAACGTTGCTGCGACCTTGTACCCCGCAACCGAGCATCCCTACAGTTCGAGAGTCACTACGGGCCAGATACTTCGCGGCCACAGCCGTTGCAGCGCCAGTCCTCATAGCGGTTATCCAAACACAGTCCATCACTGAGATTGGCAGTCCAGTTTCGACGTCGTTTAGAATCAGTAGGCCTGTGATGTACGGTAGTCCTCGTTGGCTGTTCTCCGGGAAACCACTCACCCATTTCATTCCTGCCGACTTGAGAGCCGGTATGCTAGCGGGCATGGCATGGATGAAATTGTCACCGCCACCTGGGTGAATACCTGGTTTTGGGGGCATCTCAACCCTTCCCTCACCCTTCTCCTTGAAAGCCACTTCAAGCTCCTTTATTATGCGTGCCATCGTGAGTCCGCTAGCCTCCACGTCTGCCTGACTCAAATACAGTAGTCGTTTCTCGGTCATAGAATCATCACTCAAACTGCCTCGGCCATCTCAATGTTCATACGCATATCTCCTCATTTCAATCTGCCAGCATTCGCATGTCTGCCTTAGCAAAGCGAGAGTACGCTCTCTTTCCATATCTGCTTTCAAGTGTCTTGGCGAATTCTTGGAGAGTCTTCAGCGACTCAGAACCTCCAAGAGCTTCATCAAAGGATGCTCTAAGAACCCAGGCCGATTCATCAGTCCCGGGTATCCTATCCCTTAGCCAGTTCAATGGCGAGTAAAGCTCCTTGGTCTGAGGCACAATTTCACAGTTGATACCAGCTCCTCCCATGATAGTGAAGAGTCGCATCCAGGAACCTTCTGTGTTTGGCATCCCCTTGGTACCCTTCTTGTGGGTTTGAATCTCAATGGATCCCAGGTTCATTGATGCGCCGGTTTCATCCATATCACCATAGCATCCAAGAATCCATAGAAGGCGAAAGATGATTGCTTTACGAGTCTTCAGGACTTCCTGTGTTGCCACGGTGTCGGTATCCTTGAGGCCTAAGTCGGACCCAGCCAAGTCCGTAAGAGTTCGATGTAGAACCTCAAAGGCCTTCATCTCTTTCTTTGACATGGAGAGGTCTTTCGGAAACTCTGTCATTCTAGGAGTCTTGAGTTCCACAGTCTTCACTGGGACAATGTCATTATCCAAGAGTTGAGCACGAATGTTGTCTAACTGCTTCATCCCCTGGAAGATCTTCACGTAATCCTCATACTTGTCGTCGGGAAGCGTTTCTCCAATTCGTTTCTCAACGGACTCTGTTGTATAGCTCGCGTTCATGATTTCGATCTTGTCACAGGGGTACCTCGAGCAATAGGCACAATTCTCAACTCCACAATGGAATGCACATTTACGAGCTGAGCAACCTCTCAGGAAATTGTGAACACCGACATTCCTTGCCAGCTTGTCGTCAGGAGTCTGACATCCATGACATGGGTTTTTCGCGGGAACATACCCTACGTACTTCTTGACCTCTTTCACGTATGAATCCCAAGCCTCTGGTTCTAACCTCCCTCGGACATAGCGTGACCAAGGACATTGACTGCAGACGTTGCCACACTTACCAACGACCAAATCCACGACTTCGCCTCCACTTTCTAGATTCATGCGACGATAACATCTGTTCGCCAGCAATCGTAGAACTCACACTCTGATACAAGTCTTCCTAGACATGGTCAGAGATTATTCCCTGATTCAACTTCTAGCTGATGATGCTTTGCGCAAGACGAATATGCCTCTTCATTCATTGACTTCGATGCCTGAATGCTAGATAGAGCTGGAGGTTCGCACACGTGGATGTCAAGATTGAGAAGAAACTTGGATTCACAGTACTTGGTATCACTGAGAGAGGAAACGATGGCCCATCATTCATTCCTCCTCTTTGGAACCGACTTGGATAGAAGGTGCTTGAGAACTGGGACCTGTTTAGACCGACCGAGGTGGCATACGGAGTCATGGACAACCATGATCCGGAAACCAGAGAGTTTGACTACCTCGCTGGCCGCGAGGCTGAGCCCGGTACGGCAGCTCCTCGGGGTCTAGCGGCTTGGGAAGTCCCTGAGCAGACATATGCGGTGTTCCAGTGTACTATTGAAACCATCATGGATGCCTTCCGACAGTTCACCGAATGGAGTCAGAAAGAAGGCTACCGCCGCGCTGAGGGACCCGAATTCGAGTTATACCCTGAGGGTTGGCAGGATACCGGAACGATCTACGTGTACTTCCCCATAGAGAAGATCTAGTACAAGCAGGGGGAACGTACATGGTTCGGTAGAGGACAATACCACCAAAAAAGAACCTATGAATTCGGTTCAGAAGGCTCAGTATCATTAACCTTATCTAGGCTTCTGCAAACCGCTTATGTTGTAGCCAACCGGGAGTGAAAGGCGACAAACGAATGGGGGCCAGATGCCGAACGTTCGAAAAGACGGAGCAATAATGGATGAGAGACCAAGACGACGGCAGCAAAGTAATGAAGGCGGTCTTGATAGGAGACGGTGCAGTAGGCAAAACGAGCATCCGTCGTAACTATCTAGGAGACAACTTCATTGAGGGTCATCTTGCTACCATAGGCGTCGATCTCGCAACCAAGAAGGTCCTCTTCGGAGAAGACATCGTGAAGTTCATTATCTGGGACCTAGCTGGACAGCCAACCTTTGAGAAGGTCCGTGGACACTATTATCATGGATGCAACGGAATCATTCTAGTCTACTCGGTAGAAGACCGTGAATCCTTCGATAATGCCTCGAAATGGCTTGTAGAGGCATACAAGAACATGGGACCGCTTCCGCCGACAGTGATTGTTGCCAACAAGATTGACCTGCGACCAACAACACCGAAAGATCAACTCGTCACTACCGAGGAAGGCATCAAGTTTATGGAGTACTTCATTGAGAAACTGGGCGTCCCTGCTGTCTTCAGAGAAACCAGTGCAAAGACAGGAGAGAACATCCAAGACACCTTCCATGAGCTGCTCAGGATGATGAGTGAGGCGGACGCTGAGAAAGAGTCCGAGATGTTTGTGGGCTGAATCCCTCTTCGCGGCCAATCATCTTTGACCAGACACCTTGTTCGGTACATCTAGAGTTCTGTTCTTCGTGGACTCCCTGCGCGATTTAAATATTTCAAATTGGATATATCTGTCCCGATAGATTTATATGGGACGAGTGTGTTTATGATACAGTCCCGATATATCCTTGTGGATATAAAAGACCACCCGCCGCTCTGCAAGGGGCTCCACGAGTTTCCTGTAAAGCGATTGTTTCCGGAACGGCGGGCTGGCCACAAAAGCAGGGATATAAGCGCGGGGCGCCAGGTGATAATAAGATGGCGAAATGTCCGGTATGCGGAATGATGGGAAAACCCCACATCAAATCTGTCTACAAGGGGAAGACGTACTATTTCATGAACCCTCAGCATAAAGCGATGTTCGATGCCAATCCTGAGAAGTTCAATCTTGAAGTGGGTGTTGACGAGTAGTCATCGTTGCTAGCTTGATCCCACGAACTCCAAGTTTGTTTGGTGCTAACAACTGAGTCAACCACTTCTCCCCTTTTTTTCTTGATTACCTCAGAAACCTCGAACGCAATTGATGTAAACCGGAATGTGGATCAAGTATTGAGATTGCCGCACGTTGGTCATAACGAATATATCATTGCAGATATATCCTACCCGATAGTTTTATATAGGATAGAGCCAGATATAATACGGTTTCGATATATCCTTGTCGTAATATATGAACTCGAAACGCCTTGTAGATCAGAAGCATTTCCTCAAGTGAAACGCTCTCGCCGGAAAGTCTGGCGGTTTGTAATCGCAGGGGTATTGAAGGAACTCAAGGAGATGGAAAAATGGCAAAGGATCCAGTCTGTGGAAAACAGGTGAACGAACTGACAGCAGAATTCACCTCTGAGCATTTGGGCTATAGATACTACTTCTGTCAGGAGAAATGCAAAGACAAGTTCGACAGTAGTCCCTTCATGTATACGACTCGAAGAATTACCCCAGTGCGAAGAGGCGGCTGCTGTGGCTGAAATGCCAATGTTAGATTGGACAGTAGGTAGGTGATATCTTGAACCGTTTGTTACAGAAAGCCACTAAGTCCCGCGCGGCCTCGAGGGAAGAAGAAACGAAAAGAAAGTCAGGAAAGGCTCAGATCTTCATCAAGCTCATGAACAGGGGTCTGCGTTATTCAGAGTACGATAAGTTCCCCTTCCATGTACCGCGCAGGTCGACGATTAGAGATCTCATCGACGACTTGATGAAGACACGTGGTAAAGAGTTTGAGCCTTATCTCAAGGACAAGAAGAACAAAGTTCTCAGAAGGGATGTAATTGTCATAGTCAACGGAAGAATAGTTGTGGCAGTATGGAAGCTGAACATGGGGCTCGTTCCCGAAAGGGCCTTGGACACTGAGTTCGAAGATGGCGACACTGTTGTTTTCATGATAGCAGTGGGTGGTGGCTGAAATGGAGGGTGAGTCCGCATGGTCCGAAAGGTCGTTCGCAAGGAATTGGGCGCAGGTCACGATGGAACTAGGCCGGCATCAATGGGCAACTCTTCAGTGGAATAGGACTGACAGCCTATCGAATCGTGGTTCTCCATTTCACCACCCCTCATCAAGTCTGAGCGTGATGAATACACTTTCCGAGGACGGAATAAAGATGCCTGATAGGGGGGTCGTCAGATGATTATTGCCCCAATTGTAGTATCTCTGCGAGAAGGAATTGAAGCTGCCCTGATTATTGCCATAATGCTCTCGTATCTGCGCAAGACTGGCAGAGAGAATATGACGCGCTTGATCATTGGCGGAACCTTGCTGGCATTTGCTGCAAGCGCAGGTCTAGCAGCGGTCATGGCAATAGCGTGGGGTGCTTTTGAGGGACCGATGCTGGGAGTCTTCGAGGGTTCTATCGTCATAATCGCGGCCCTTCTTTTGACCTCAATGATATTCTGGATGTGGAAGACAGGCGCCGGAATAGCTAAGGAGATTGAAGGGTCGGTTGAGGAAAGCGCCAAGATGAGAGACTTCAGTCTGCCAATTCTTGCTTTTGCTCTCGTCCTGCGTGAAGGAGTGGAGCTTGTTCTATTCAC
>CAYFTD010000232.1:0-2182 GCA_964345915.1 uncultured archaeon | reverse complement strand
CTTTCGAATCTAGTAAAATCATTCGCAAAAGGTTATTAGCGATTTGTGCAAGCTGCGTGCAACCCAACAAAAGGAATTCGCTGGAGGGCGGCTTCTTTGTCAAATGCAACAAAGCGATTGAGGGAACAGTACCTGAATGCGTACATGATGAGGAAATGGATCACGGAGAAGATGGCACGTCTGAACTATGACCAGGTCCGCAAACTCTACAATCAGGTCAAAGAGTGGACTGGAGAGGAGATGTCGGGCTAGGCTTACACCTGGGCATTGTACGCTTGAGCACATGGTTTGTGAGATTGCATCGATTATAGTGTAATCCAAGCGTGAGCCATGTCCTGGTATTCGAAATCTCCTCGATCATTCTTTCTCAGACATGTAAGGGTCCTCATCGATGTCGAAACCGACATATCCCATCTCTTCAAGGATCTCTTCCATGCTCTCGGCTCCTGTCAGCCATCTTACTTGCCATTTCATATTCTCCGCTAAAACAAGCTCCACGTCAGGTAGGTCTCCTAGGAGGTTATGGTCCATCTCGATGACATCCTGATAAGCTCCGGTGAGAGCAATAACGAAGTATGACCCTTGGACCTTCTCCAAGTATCCCACCGGTATGCCTTCGCCCATCTTCGCCTCAGTCATTGTCAGAGGTCTGTTGTCTCTTGTGAACCAGACCTCGTCAGTTTCCTTCCTGTGGAACTGAGATATCTCACCGTCGGAGTCGCAGGTGATGTCCACCAACCTAACCGTAGTTTCAGGTCGAACATGAAGGTCCCTTATCGGGAGAATAGGGAAGTGTTGATCTACCAAGACATAGTCACATGCACTGTTGAAGACACTGAAGTTTCCAATCACTATGTGGTCTGGATGCCACAGGTTCTCAATCAGTGCATGAGCTTCCATACCAGTTTTATCCAGTTTGGCAAACTGACGGCGAATCTCGGCCCTGACAATTCCAGTAGTTCTTTCCCTTTCTCTCAGAAGGCTCAGTGATTCAGCCAAGACTGACCTGTCATAATCAAACTCGTTCCATATCTCTAGCAGCTCATCAACTGAGGAGGCCCCGGCAATCTTTGCCATAGTGTCGCCAAGTATCTGTTCGGCTTCCTTTTCCTGCGCTTGGTCAACGGGAAACACTGATCTGACTTCGAGTGCTTTCACGACAACCAATGAACCCAGAGCAGTGAGACCTCGCCCAGACTCAATCATTATGTTCGGGACATGGCCGTCGGGCCAATTCTTGAGTTCTTCCTGGACTCCATTCATCACTGAGCGGGCATATAGCTCCATGAGGTCCGGGGGATGTGAACTTGTGTAGTCAATTGGGAGACCTCCACCGAAATCAATCGTTTCAATTCCTGACAGTCCCATCTCCCTTAGTTCCTGGTATACTCTAGTCATAAACACAGCAAATAGGCGGAAGTCCTCAATCGCGGTAATCTGAGAGCCAACGTGTCCGAGAATGGCCGAGACGCGCTCGTGGAGTCCTCTCTCCTTCAAAAACGCCACGACATCGAACAGGTCATGGATGCTCAACCCAAACTTGGAATCTCTTCCAGCCGAATGTGACCAGTGTCCTCTAACCGTCAGGTATGGCTTGATCCGAAGTATCAAGTTCGCTCTCTCGGAATCAATCACATCAGCTATCAACCTTGCTTCGTGAAACGATTCTATTGAAACCGCAATACTGTAACCTTCCTCGATGCATTCGTTGATGCTCTCTAGGTATTCAGGATCCTTTGCTCCATTGCACACAATCAACCTGTGTTTCTCTTTCGCAATAACAGACTTGATAATGAACAGCTCAGCCTTAGTTCCAGCCTCAAGCCCGTAGTCAGGATCAGTGCGAAGGACCTGTACAACAAAGTCTTGACGTTGGTTGACCTTTACCGGATACAGTCCCAAGAAACGGCCGGAGTATCCCATCTCATCGATGATTCTCGTGAAAGTCGACCTCAGCTTCCGCACTTGATAGGAGATGAGCTGAGGCAACCTGAGAGTGAAAGAGGAAGTGTAGCCTACTTTCTCTCCGTTCTGCGTTTCAATCCGCCTGATGACTTCCTCAATGGGAATGGCCTTCTCTCCGATTCGAACACTCAAAAGGCCGTCTTCATCAACATCGAGAAAATGGAGGTCATTGCGGTTCAGACCATATACTAGTCTTGACTTGTCAATTGACCAATCT
>CAYFTD010000231.1:0-9172 GCA_964345915.1 uncultured archaeon | reverse complement strand
TAGAGAAGCTATTCCGGGACGCAAAACTGTACCAGATATACGAAGGCACGAGTGAGATTCAGCGGCTAATCCTGGGTCGTCACGTACTGAAGGGCTATGAACCAGTGATGAGGAAGCAGTTCAAGTGGGTGAACATGAAGCCGCCTGATTTCTGAACCTATCATCCACAAGGTGATGAAATGTGTGGATAAAGCGACTCAACGAATGTGAAAAGATTCTGGCCCTCGATGGCACGGTTCTGCGTGAACTATTGAACCCCAGACATGAAAAGGCTGACCTGAAGCTTGGCTATAGTCTGGCCCATGCCATTGTCAAGCCAGGTGAATCGTCTGCTCCCCATCGTTTCTTTGAGGCCTCTGAGGTCTACTATGTACTCCAAGGTACGGGTAGGATGCACATCGACGATGAAACTGCAGATGTGAGCATGGGGGACACTATCTACATCCCACCAATGGGAGTTCAATACATTGAGAACACAGGAGAGTCTGACTTAGTGTTCTTATGCATTGTATCCCCTTCATGGTATGCGGAAGCCGAAGAGCTAATAGGATAGCATTAGGCAAACGCAGCTTCTCCGGTCGCTGCAATCAACTACCCAACTGGTGAGGAGAACCATGCAGGTTCGTGTATTGTCAGAACAAGAGCTTGATATCGTTGCCTCAATATGCCTTGATCCCAGCGTCCCGGCAAAATGGCGCAAGATCATGAAGCCAGGCATGGAAGCCCGAAAGGACTGGTTGAGGACCATGATGCCAAAGGGGCTTCAAGTGACTGCCGCTCTGGGTTCAACTGGAGAACGAAAAGGTCTGATTGAACATGTTCCTATTCAGCATGCATCTGAACCCGTTGAAGGCAAGAAGTCACTCTTCATCAACTGCATCTGGGTTGTTGAGGCGTTCTGGCGTATGGGAGTGGCTAGACCCCTCATGGAGCATTGCATCAGCAGGGCCAGAGAATTCGGAGGGCTTAGCGTCCTAGCTTACGACGACGACAAGTGGTTTGGTTTCATGCCGTATATGCCATCCAGTTTCTTTGAGAAGTTCGATTTCATTGAGGTCGAACGGGATGAATCCCGTGTGCTACTACATCTCAATCTGGGTGGCAGTGAAACTCCGTCACTAATACCTCCAAAGACCCGGGAGTTGCACAAGGGAGATCAACCGATTGTTGAAGTTCTGTTCAATAATCAATGCCCGTGGTCTGGGTGGATGGTTGAAAAAGTCAGGAAAAGCATGAAAAGATACGGTGCGGTAGTCCAGGCAGTGAACACAGATGATAGGAGGGTTGTGGTGGAATACGGACTCTCTAGGGGCGTCTGTGTTGACGGCG
This sequence comes from uncultured archaeon, assembly GCA_964345915.1. Taxonomy (GTDB): domain Archaea; phylum Asgardarchaeota; class Thorarchaeia; order Thorarchaeales; family Thorarchaeaceae; genus SMTZ1-83. The sequence goes on along the minus strand of CAYFTD010000231.1, from coordinate 7,843 downwards.
TGCCTGCAGTGAAGAGAATGGCAACTGTGAAAGAGGTTGAGGCCGCAGTGAAGATAGCCTTGGGAAAGGCAGAAGAAGAGAGATGAAGGCCGACTACGACGCGATCTATCTGATGTCCCAAAACGCAGGAAAGCCGTTCAAGTCTTAGACCCGACACTGGTTCGGTTTCCCTCACTCGGTCAAGCTGTCTTTTTCGTATCTGATACCATCGAACTGATACTTCGATACTCAGCCTTACCGTTTGCCAACCTGCCATTTGTGTTGTTTTTGTCGCTTGGTCAACTTCTGATTGGGTTTATGACCTCGCTCAACACAAAGAGCCCAGACGCTGCCATCAGGCACCTCTTGAACGGCTTAACTATAGTGAAGGAACAAGGTGTAATAAACTATGAGATATCTGCACAAACTCATGTTATAGCATCAAAAGGTCTTGATTCGCGGCTGTCTGAAGATTGATAGGCACGAAATGCATCATCGCTCTTTGGTTTCAATGAAGGTCTTTAAGCCTCTAGTCGCATTCTTGGTTCTGCTTGCTACAGTATCTATACTAGCTGGCATGCTCTTTCCAGAGTCAATTTCTGTTCTGAGTTATTCACCAACGATGTTTCTCCTGGTATGCTTTGCTAATGCAGCTCACTTTCTAGAAGAGGACTGGACAAAGGCCTGGGAGGCAGAAGCGCTCGTCCGAAAGAATCCAGACGGTACGCCCAAGGAGCCAATGTATGACAAAGCATTCTTTGTGGCATTCTCTCATTCAATCGTGCTTCTGAGTTTCTTGTTCTACCTCCCGATTGCCAATGGCGATCCATGGGCCCTGCTGTTCGGTCTGGGTGTGTCATTCAACGGTGTCGTGAATGGGGTAGTTCATCTTGGAATACTCTTCAAGTTCAGAAGAAACACAGGAGCAGTTTCAGGGTTCTTTCAGTTGCTTTTCGGTTCGTTGGTGATAGCTTCCCTGTTCCTTCCCATCATATGAGAATCTAGAGTACCCGTTACACAAGTGAAAGATTATATGGCGCGCTGAAGCCACCGACTCAGACCATCAAAGGACGCCATCAATAAATGCCCCCTAAGGATATGAACATCATCGTGTTTGGCTGCATGCAGTGTATGTACGCAGCCGCCGACCTAGCAGGTACGATGAAGCTGCAATATGATGTGAGTTCTAGGATAATCCGCATGCCATGCACCGCAAGACTCGACATCAACTTCATTCTCAAGGCTCTGCAAGAGGGTGCAGACGGCGTGCTTGTGATCGGCTGTCATCCTGGGGACTGTGCCTACAAGACTGGGAACCTCGGCGCAGAACGAAGAGTCCGATTTGCTAGGAAACTTGTTGGTCAGCTTGGACTGAATGAAGACAGGGTCAAGATGGTGTTCGTGTCAGCAGCTGAGGGTGATAAGTTCGCGGCAGAGATCAACAAGTTTGCTGATGAGATTAGAGCAATTGGTCCTAATCCCATCAGACTGTAGGCTACTGATAAGTAAAGATCGACCAAGGCAGCGGGTCATTCATCATGACGGCGCCCTTTGACTGACAGATACACTATACACACACCAAGTAGAATGCCGATTCCAACTAGAGAGAATCCAAGATAGGAAACGGGGTAATATCCTAGTCCTTTGACGGTGACGAGCCTGTCAGCGTGTATGAGTCTGTATTGCTGACATGTGAAGCTCACCTCTGTATCGATACCTTCCCAGAACAGAGTGACATTGAACTGTGGGGTAGACTGTACGACAATAATGTTCTGAGGTGGATCTTCTACAGAATACACAGAGTAATCTAGCCCTTCAATATGCTCACCTGACACTCGAGATAGATTCAGAAGCACGTGCTGACCCGCTGCAACCACAATGGAAACCGTGTTCCCACTTGTGTTGAAGTACGGAATGCCGAATCTGTGTGCGTCTATGGTCACATTCAGACTCTGCATTGTGGAATTCACTTCGAGAGTGAAGTTTCTTTCCCAAGGTCCCACCCAGACATTCTCACCGACTAGGCTGGTCCTAATGAATAGATTACTTAGAGAGATGCACACTACACCTAAGACAAGTAGAGAACCAACTGCAGCAGCTGAAGGTCCTGTTCTCATAATGAGTAATCTGATTCTTGATGATTTCAGTCTTCCTTCCTTGCAGTTTATGTATGCCGCCGCCTGGTCAGCTGGGTCTGAACTAGGACCGAATGAAGATGGTCATCGTGTCAGCAGTAGAGGGTGACAAGTTCGCGGCCGAGATCAACAAGTTCGCCGAAGAGATCAGAGCCATCGGACCGAACCCAATCCGGCTGTGAAGACCTAGCTAAACTCTGGTCGATGAGAGAGGCACTGAAGCCTAAATCACGGTTGGGTTTCACTCTATCATTTGTGGGCCTGAATAATGACGTTTCCGCTCTCCAGCACCTGCATCGAAATGTTATGGAATCCGGATTGGATGAGAAGACCTTTCACCTCATTGTCCGTTGCAGTAGAGAATCCGTGAGTTCCCAATGACGATATGAAGACATCCATCAACCGTTGAAGAGATGGTTGATGACCGGGTTGTGCGAACCTGTCCACGATTACTAGACGCCCTTCCTTGTTCAGAACTGCATGCAATTTGCGAAAGAGCTCCTCAGTATAGATTCCAACATCGCATTCTAGTATCATGTCAAATCCCACAGGCAGTTCGTCCTTGAGGAAATCAGCAGCATGATAAGCGATGCGATTTGCCACAGAGCTCTTCCCAGCAATCTCTCTCCCGACGTCACAGACATTCGCGATGTCCACCACAACAGCTGCCAGATTGGGGTGACGTTTCAAGAGGGCCAATGACATCACGCCCGACCCGCCTCCAAGATCCATCAGCCGTATTACATTGCTCATATCAAGAGCTTGGACCAATTCCTCAGCCAATGGCCCATGGATCTCATAGAGCATCCGGGTAAAGCGCTGTGCCCGTTCTGGACTTTTGGCCATCCGTGCAACATAGTCAGGCGGTTCCAAGCCCCGCGCTTCCCAAACCGATTCAGGGTGGGAAATGTGATGAGTCAGGTCCAAACCAGTTGGATATTGTTCACGTGTTTCTTGCGCCAGGAGTGTCCAAGTTTCAGGGCTGTATGCTTTCATGATAGCAGTGCGCGTGGCAGGAGATGGTGCATAAGTCATGTCACGCTTTTCCAAGAAACCCAGACCAGTCAGCAGCTCAAGCCAGCTTCGGCAACGGTCGAATGGAATGTCATACTCTTGAGACACTCTTGCTACCCCAGCTGGCTCCTCAGCCAGTCGCCAGAAGAGACGCAACTCGACAGCTGTACCTAGTGCAGCTGAAGCGATGTACATACCAAGGAGCTCTTTCACGTCATCAGTCGTTGTAGGCCTCATCCATCACACCTCACTAACATTGTGGGTTTCTCCAGATAAATGGGGTCAAATGGGACCAAACTCGGGCCAACGGTTCTCGAACGAAGGTGGTCTTTGTCAGTGGAGCTGGGAGTGACAAGTACGCGGCCGAGATCAACAAGTTCGCTGAGGAGATCAGGAATATAGGACTAAACCCGATTACTTTCTAGAGTGTTCCTCGGCTTCAGTCGCGTCAGCTCGTATAGGACGTCCTAGGGACACACGTTTGCGTAGAGAAGAGCCAAGGCCTCTAGACTCTCTCAAACTGCGCCTTGATACCGGAACCACAGTAATTACACTTGGCCTCAAGAGGTCCAACCCAATCTATATCCGATTGAGTAATCAAAGCCCCACAATTCGGGCATCGGTCAGGCACACGTACTGTCCGAATCTCCGTTCCATCACTTCTCACGCGACCCCGTTCTTTTCGCGGAATAACGAACGGCGGTGCCTCTAATGTGAACCCGCCAACTATCTTGGAGCCCGCCCTCAAGAGTCTAAACAACATCATGATGAGCATGATGACGACAACGGGAATCACAAACAACATCCCGCCGCCCATGAAGAAGTCCCAAAAGTGTGGCATCTGCAACTTATCTACTCCAGAATATTAACTATTGTCAAACTCATTTATAGATAAACGTGTCTTTACAGGAAATGGGGCAAGTTCTGTCAGTGCTGAAATTGACCGTACAAACCAGATTGATGCATATACAGAGCCGGAACACTTTTTGTATCGATAGGGCCTTCCACCCAATCCCCTCTTTGCTGAACGATTGGCCAGGCCTAGGAGCTCGCAGGCATTGGAATCGGAGTCCCATGCAGACGTTTCGCAAACGCGGTCAAGGGCATTGAGAATAGTTCGATTTGCAGCTTTCGCTCTTGGAATCGCGACCATTCACATGTTCTTCTTCAGTTTCATCAGTCTGACTATTGGGATTTTCTTCCTGCTTCTTCATCGTGACTTTCGATGGAGGAGCCATGGTGTTGCTCTCGCCTACTCCGGTGCAATCAGCACGTTTGTTGCACACATCGGGTCTGGTCTTTCTCCGCTGAAACTAGCCTTTTTCTTTGGAACACTTCCCTTTGTTGCATATGTCATCGTCTTCGAGGCCTTGGGGTTCTGGTTCAAGAGGCGAGGCACACCATTGGTCTGGGTTTCAAGGCTCTACAGTCTTGGTAAGTCGCTACCGAGGAAGATCACGATGCCGTTGATGCTTGTGATTGTGCTTGTTCCCGTGGCACTCTGGTCTAGCGTCGATGTAGACCTTGGAGTCATGTTCGACAACGAAACACGCCTATTGTGGATACACGCTCCGACGTACGTTGACACCGGAACCGACTTCGAGATCACAGTGGAGGCATGGGACGCGTATGAGCGCTTGAGTGCTACTTACAAGGGACAGGTTCAGTTCTCCATTGAGTCCTACAACCTGACAACGTATTCTCCACTTGCATCTGTCATTGCAGATCTTCCTGATGCCCATACTTTCGCGGGACAAAACTTCGGTTCAGACATAGCCTATGAGATTCGGGACGGAAAAGACAATGGAATGCACATCTTCTCAACAACCATCTACACACCGGGGATTCACTACATTCTCGTGGAGGACTCAGTGACACAGAACACCTACTACAGCAACCCAATCATTGTCACAGGGATCTCGGAAACAGACCCTCGTATCTTCTGGGGAAACCTTCACTCACACACAGAACTGTCCGATGGGACAGGCTCGCCAGAACACTCATTCTACTTCGCACGGAATGTTGCCCGAATTGACTTCTGCGCGCTCACAGAACATGGAGAGATCATGACATTCATTCCTGGTGCGTTGGACACTCTTGAGAGGGCCACGAACGCAGCTAACGATCCTGGCCATTTTGTCACCTTTCACGGAATCGAGTGGACACAGGTCGAAACTGGACATTATACATGCGTCTTCAACGGAAACCAACTCCTCAAGAGTCCCATTCTTTCCTACCTCGCCGTTCCCACCACAGATTTGCTTTGGCAGGCATTGGATGACTTCACACAGGCCACCGGTTCTAGAGCACTGGCTCTTCCTCATCATACTACACAACTGGCCTACATTCAGGATTGGACCTACATCAATCCAAAGTACGTGAAACTGGCCGAAGTCACGTCAGTTCATGGTGAGTTTCTCTTTGAACAGAGGCATGAGCTGAACTATGTTGGAGCTATCGACCCGCCTCCAGACTACGTGAACGGGTCCTCAATTATTGATGCCTTCAAGATGGGTAAGCGCATGACTCTGTACGCAGCGAGTGACCAACACGATGGGCATCCGGGTCACTCACTTAGCCACACACCAGCATTCGTCGGGCATCAGCGCCCTTGGAGTATGTGGCATACTCGGAACGAACACCCCTATCCTGGAGGGCTCACGGCCGTGTACGCCACACACCTGAGTCGTGAGTCAATCTTCACCGGCCTTGAAATGGGAAGAATCTTCTCTAATTCAGACCACGGACGTCCCATCCTTGACTTCACCATAAATGGTACAAGAGTGGGTGACAACTCAACACTCGAGGTGGGAAGTGGACTGGTGGCACGCGAGATAAACGTGTTTCTCGCTCAGGACGGAGCCCCTGCGGGTACTAAGAGTACTGCTGCTTCTGTGACCATAGGATGGAGCCCAGACTGGACTGCAACAGTGGAGATAATCAAGAACGGCGAGATTCTCACTCAGATCTCTGTGACCGAGCCCGTGACATCTATCACCTATCTAGATACCACACCCATTACAGGAACCTCCTACGGCGAAGAGAGCTGTATAGAGGTGAATGGACAGCACTACATCAACAACTACAGCGACAATCCTGTCAATCCTGCCTCATTGAACACTAACGGAGCAGACTTCTATATCGTACGTGTAGTCGGCGACAACGGCCGAATCACTTATGCCGGACCCATCTGGGTGGAATCATCTACTTAGCTCGATAAGTCACCGATGAGTGACAGAAACGATGGAACTTGACAACACCAATCTCCAAGACTACATTGAACAGAGCGGCACAGTCGCCGAGATCCTGACAATGAAAGGACGCGTACACTCTGTCGCTGCTGCATCTGAACAACTAGGCATATCCCCGGACCACATCATCAAGACAGTTGTCTTCAGAACCTCTGACAAAGAGCCAATTCTCGCCATAGTCATGGGAAAAGATCGTGCTAGTTCAAAGAGGATAGCAAAAGCACTGGGAATCGAGCCACCCACACTTGCCACACCGGAGGAGGCACTGGAACTGACGGGATACAGAGTAGGTGGGACGCCTCCAATATCCATACCAAGGGCCCAAGTCTTAGTTGACCCTCATGTGATGATGATGGACAGTGTAATTGGAGGCGGTGGGACTGACCATCACCTTCTCAAGATATCGCCAAATGAGATACTCAGAGTCACCCGTGGAACCATAGCCCGAGTAAGGAAGTAAATCACTGATTCCCAACTGATGTTATGCCTCATCAGACAAAGTTTTAACAATAATTAATCGATATTTCCTTGCAGGAACCATTAGGAGGAGAGCCTACCCGGTTTCCCTAGGGGAATCGCTAGTTTCGACTCATATGATTCTTAGAAGTGCCGCATAAGGAAGGCATTTAACATTAAAAAAGTTAGAGGCGTCTAACAATGATAGTCGCTCCCACAATCATTTCGCTAAGAGAAGGCATTGAAGCCGCGCTGATAATCGCAATCATGCTCTCGTATCTAAGAAAGACGAGCCGAACAGATCTGAACCGCTATGTGCTAGGGGGGACTATCATGGCCTTCGTAGCAAGCATTGGCGTGGCAGCAGTCATGGCCCTTGTCTGGGGCGCCTTTGAAGGACCCATGATAGAGGTGTTCGAAGGCTCAGTAGTCCTGATTGCCGCGTTTCTCCTGACCACAATGGTTCTCTGGATGTGGAATGCAGGTGCTGGGATTGCATCCGAGATTGAGGAATCGGTTGACAAAGGAGTAAGACAAGAGAGTGGCATAGGCCTAGCAATTCTTGCTTTCGCTCTGGTTCTACGAGAGGGTGTAGAGTTGGTGCTCTTCACAGCAGCCCTTGCATTTCAGGAAGGATCACTTACCTACGTCGGAGTGACATTAGGACTGCTCTTGGCTACAGTCATTGGAGTCGGCATCTACCAAGGATCTCTACGAGTCAGCCTAAAGTCGTTCTTCAATACAACTTCAGTACTTCTGGTTCTATTCGCTGCCGGAATGATCGCGTATGGTATACATGAGCTTCAAGAGGCTGGCCTGCTCCTGATTGGGCCCATTGAGGTCTGGAACATCAATCCACCCCTTCTTCCAGATGGAAGTTATCCTCTACTCCATGAGAACGGCCTAATTGGCGGCTTGGCCAAAGCCTTACTTGGTTACAATGGCAATCCGTCGTTTCTGGAGGTAGCTGGATACGTACTATATCTACTGATTGTGACAGTATACTAC
>CAYFTD010000230.1:0-4418 GCA_964345915.1 uncultured archaeon | reverse complement strand
GAAGAGCGGTTCTTTGAATCAAAAACACATTGCCAGAAGTCGTGAAGAGCTGGAGTCGCTAATGAAATACAAGCTGACTCGAAAACTGCTTGAGCAGCTTCGAGACGCGCCAGAATATGCAGAGGCAGTAACGAAGATTGCCGAGAGGAATGAAGACCCATACACTGTGGCTGAGCGACTCATAGCCGAGTTCCTGGTCAAGGTCAGAGAGTAGGTGTTCTATTATGGGTGAGAAGGAAACACTTCTCCTTGCACTGAAGAAGTGGAAGGATTCTGTTGTCAAGAAAGTCATTGGAAAGTTCCCTGAGAGACGCGAGGAGTTTGAAACCTTGTCGGGGATTCCTGTGAAGAGGCTCTATACTCCTATGGATACAGAGTCCGTTGAGTATCTGAAGGATCTCAGTTTCCCTGGAGAGTACCCTTTCACTCGCGGAGTCCAACCTACTCTATATCGTGGCCGTTTCTGGACAATGCGTCAGTACAGCGGATTTGCAACTGCTAGAGAAACCAACGAACGGTTTCGCTTCCTTCTTGAGCAAGGCCAAACAGGACTATCCATAGCATTTGACCTGCCCACTCAGATTGGATACGACTCAGATCACAAACTGGCAAGAGGCGAGGTTGGAAAAGTGGGTGTCGCCATCGACTCACTCGCTGACATGGAGATACTCTTTGAAGGAATACCCCTGGACAAGGTCAGTACGTCAATGACTATCAACTCTCCCGCTGCAGTGTTGCTGGCAATGTACATCGCCGTCGCCGAGAAACAAGGTGTTCCCATGGGGAAGCTGCGCGGGACTATTCAAAATGATATCTTGAAGGAGTATGCCGCTCGAGGGACCTATATCTTCCCTCCAAAGCAGTCGATGCGTCTAATCACTGATACTTTCAAGTTTTGTTCTGAGAATCTGCCGCTCTTCAACTCTATCAGTATCTCTGGCTACCACATTCGCGAGGCTGGGTCAACTGCTGTGCAAGAGGTGGCCTTCACACTTGCTGATGGTATAGCATACGTAGATGCAGCAATCAAATCTGGTCTTGACGTTGATTCATTTGCTGCTCGTCTTTCCTTCTTCTTTGGGTCTGCCAGCGAGTTCTTCGAGGAGATTGCGAAGTTTCGAGCAGCAAGGAGAATGTGGGCGAAGATTATGAGAGAACGCTTTGGAGCCAAGGACGACAAGTCATGCAGGATGAGATTTCATACTCAGACGGCTGGCTACACTCTCACAGCGCAACAACCGGACAACAATGTGGTTCGTGTCACACTACAAGCACTTCAAGCCGTTCTCGGAGGGACGCAGTCACTACACACAAACTCACGCGATGAAGCTCTTTCACTCCCGACACAAGAGTCGGTACAGATAGCACTGAGGACACAGCAGATAATCGCCCATGAATCCGGCGTTGGTGATACTGTTGACCCTCTGGCTGGGTCATACTATGTTGAAGTATTAACACAGGAGATTGAGAGCATGGCAAGTGGATATATCGAGAAGATAGATGCAATGGGTGGTGCACCTGCAGCAATTGAGAAAGGGTTCATTCAGAAGGAGATACACAACAGTGCCTATGCCTATCAGAGAAGTGTGGACCAAAAGAAAAGGATAGTTGTTGGTGTAAACGAATTCCTCGCAGAGGAAGAGCAACAGTTCGAATACCTTCGAGTTGATCCGAAGGTTGAGGAGGAACAGATTGCCCGACTCAACAGACTACGAAAGAAGCGAAACCTCGATGTAGTGAAATCCACTCTTGATACCCTGAGAGCCGGCGCGGAGGGCGATACGAATCTGTTGCCCCTGATTCTTGACTCAGTCAAAGCCTATGCCACCCTAGGAGAAATCTGCGGGGTTCTTCGTGACGTCTTTGGAGAATACAAGGCACCAGACATCCTATAGGAGATGAGAAGATGACTGTAGAGAAGATTGACCACATAGGAATCGCAGTCGCAAGCATTGAGAACGTCCTTCCCTATTACCGGGACGTATTGGGACTTGACTATGGTGGTCAAGAAGAGGTTCTCGAGCAGAAGGTCCGGGTGGCCTTCCTGAGCATCGGTGAGAGTCGCATTGAACTCCTAGAGCCCACCTCTGACGACAGTCCCGTGGCCAAGTTTCTCTCAAAACGAGGCTCTGGTATTCACCATATTGCTGTGAGGGTTGACAACATCGTTGATGCATTGCAGGCTCATGAAAAGAAGGGAGCAGTCCTCATTGACAAGGAGCCGAGAGTTGGAGCCCATAACATGAGGATCGCTTTTGTCCATCCTCGCTCCGCCGGCGGAGTTCTGATTGAATTGTGCCAGAAGCCTGAATGAGTTCCACCGCTATTTCGCAAGAATCTCACTCATCGTGTCTGCAAATCGCAGGACATCATCTTTGTCAATCATTCTATGAAGTACTAATCTGGTTCGGGTTCCGAAGTGGGGGTCTCCCAACACAATAATGCTGTGTTTCCCAAGCTCATCAGAGAGCTCCATCGAGTTGATCTTGAAGTTGTCCAGTCTTATGAACAGGATATTGGTGTCAGGTTCTTCTACTATCAGATTGGGGATTGCTGACAAGCGATCGAAAAGTAGTCGAGTGTTCTCATGATCTTCTTTCAGTCTATCAACCATCTTCTCAAGGGCAATGATTCCTGGAGCAGCAATAATCCCGGCTTGTCGCATCCCTCCACCTAGCTTCTTTCTGGTCCTATGCGCTTCGTAAATGAAATCCTCAGTCCCAGCAACAATCGAACCAACCGGTGCAGACAGTCCCTTGCTGAGGCATATCATGATGCTGTCTGCCTTCCTGACCAAATCACTTGCCGGAATGCCGAGTGCTACAGCAGCATTGAACAGCCGAGCACCGTCACAGTGGATCTTCATTCCGTTCTCATGAGCCACATCGGCTAATGCGTCAAACTGTTCTCGACGAATGATGGCGCCACCCGAAGCGTTATGGGTGTTCTCAAGGATGACCAATGAAGTCTTCGCATAATGTGAATCATCTATGTTAATGGCTGACATCAAGGTCTCTGGAGAGATATATCCCCTTAATCCCTTCACCGGTTTTGGGAAGAGACCTCCAATGGATGACATGGCCCCAGCCTCGTACATGAACGAATGAGACTTCTCCTCAACAACAACCTCCTCACCACGATTAGTCTGAGACAGCAAAGAGATGACATTGCCCTGTGTGCCTGAAGTGACCAAAAGTGCAGCTTCTTTCCCCAAGATTTCTGCCGCCTTATCTTGAAGCTCGTGAACTACTTCGTCCTCATCAAAGACGTCGTCACCAAGGCGGTCTTCCTTGTGAGCTCTTACGATTGCTTCAATCATCTCATCCGTTGGTTTTGTTACCGTATCACTACGGAGGTCAATGGTCTTCATAGCATCTGTCTGAGGATTAATCGCCGTTTTATCCTTCCGGTGGATGCTTTCCTAGAGAGGTGCGCTTTCCACCGGGACTGTACATATCGGTCCCGTATTCGAAGGTGAGTTGACGTAGGTGGAAACCTCGTAGGCTTCCATCTCGAGCGAGGTAAATGGATTGAGTAGTCCTTTGAGGCTCTCCACGTCTTGATTCTCTGGATCAATCCAGACATTCTCATCCTTGCGGTCCAAGACCACCGGCATCCGATTGTGGATTGATTTGAGCAGTTCATTTGGAGATATTGTAAGGATAGCGCAGCTCAGCAGCGTCTTACCGGTTGGTGCCTTCCAGCTACTGTAGATACCTGCGAAAGCAAAGGGCTCCTTAGACTTGAGTCTCACATGCATAGGTCTCTTGACCTTCCCCACCTTCTGCCACTCATAGAAACCAGTTGCTGGAATCAGGCACCTCTTCTTAGCAAAGGAATGTTTGAAAACTCTACTGTCAGCAACAGTTTCAGATCGGGCATTTATCATCCTGTTCCCAATCTTCCGATCCTTTGCCCAGAAGGGAACGAAGCCCCAACTCATGCCAACTAGATGGACTTCAGGATCCATGATTATGGTTGCTATCTTCTGGCTCGGGGCAATGTTGTAGCGTGGGACCACGTCGAAGTCGAACTTCTTTACGCCGAATCTCTCCTCCACAGCTTTCTTGTGTATTAGGAAGTTGAACCTGCCGCACATCCTGCCGAATTAGCTCCCAGAAGGTAAAAGGATTGAGTTTTGGTGGTGCTTTTCTATGGGTTGGCAGGAATCAACTGTATGGCTGTTCTTGAGAGCAAGATGTCAATGAGAAACGGGCTTCACGTCGGTACATGCGGCTGGTCGTATCCAGAGTGGAAGGGCATCTTCTACACTACAAAGACACCAATGCTTCAGCAGTATTTCACATACTTCGACGTTGCAGAGATTAACGCGACGTTTTATGGGCCTCTCAAGCGGTCATTTGTAGAATATCTTGCAACAAGCATCCCAAATCGTGTATTCTTCACTGCGAAGATAC
>CAYFTD010000229.1:0-1907 GCA_964345915.1 uncultured archaeon | reverse complement strand
GGCAAAGATGTTCATGTCTGCAGAGAGGATGGCTCGACCTTGTCCAAACTCCTGACCTGCAACAACAGCGTTGCCGCCATCAGTCCAGATGGTCACGGCATCCCCAATCACACTGAGGTAGTTACGATATCCGATGTATAACGTAGTACACTCCTCAAGTGTGAAATGTGTTCCAGGATTGACCACCGCAAAGTCGAGGACATCAGTTGTTCCTAGGCTCATGTCGAAGTTCTGAAGCATCGCATTGATGTACACGTTTCCGGGTCCGGGACCCACCAAGCCAGGTCTATCACCTAGAACAAGAATGCTCCCTCCGCCGTTCACCCACTCCTCGACAGCAACATATTCGGCATTGGTGTAGTTCACGTCAGGCCAAACAAGGACTAGCACATCGTATTTGGAGAGACGTGCTGCTGTCAAGTTGCCGCTGGAAGATGGATATAGTTTGTCAAAGGTGTAGGAGTGGTTTACAGCCGCTGTTCGGAACTGGGTATAGCTGTCGACCGAACTGTATACGGTTGCCAAATCGTCCCACGCATCAACCGCCAATCTTGGTGAGTGTGTTAGATCGTAAACGATCCGGCCCTTTGGCCTCGGAACAAGCCACTCGACCGAATCTACAATGATGCTCTCAAATGCAGCAGGAATGGAAGAACCATCGCCCGGAAGTTGAACAGTCCGTCCTCCCCGGTGTGTATTTTCCACTGCAAATCCTTGAACAAGAAATGGTTCTGTCTTGTTGGCCAACAGTACAGTGACGGCAGAACTGATGTCTAGACTGTCAATAACAGCTGTCGAAGTCGTAGCCCAATTCTCGGTTCTCTCAGACACTGTGTCATTGACATGATAGTCTTTCATTGTTGAATGACGTGAGGTCACATTCATCGCGTCATGAGGCACGTACAGCCAATGAGTCACATACGGATCTGTGGTAATTGCTGGATCCAGGATTCCCTCGAACCAAAGATAACTTAGAGCTCCGTGAAGACTCATGAGCCCTCCACCCCCGAGCCAGAACTCCTTCACTAGCTTGGATATGCTCGGCCTTGGGATGTTGTTGATCATTATGAAGACATCATAATCGGCCGTCATGAGTTCATAATTGAGAATGTCATTTTCCGTCAGCAATTCAACAGAATGGCCGGCCCCTTCAAGGAGGGCAGTTATCTCAGCGAGATTGTTTGTCAGGTTTACTGCAGCTGATATCGCTGGGGCAGTGAGATTGTCCTCGTCATAGATTGCAACCCTCGCGTCATGCGGAATCTGCGCAGGCACAGCTAGAGATTGTATTGAAGCATTGCTGTTCACTCCAACGATTGCTGTTGGAACTATGAACATGCTAGTTATGAATATCGAAACTAGAATCATGGGTAAGGCGCGTGGCATATCTCTACCTCCCGAGTTGGGGAAGCAAGCGGTGATATAAATGCACTAGAAAAAGAATCTACCACTAAGAGATGCAGACCCATGTGATTGAATCCTGTTCAGACTCTTGAAGGAAGGACTCGAGGAAAAAGAAGGGGAAAGGAGAAGGGGGAGAAACTCCACACTCTACTCCTTCTCATACTTGAAACTTAGTTTCACTCTGGCACGGTACGCAGCAACCTTGCCGTCTTCAATCTTCACGTCGAGCTGGTCGACTTCTGCTATTCGTAGGTCACGGAGAGTTGAGGCTGCCTTTGCAACCACACTGTTCACAGCGTCTTCCCAACTCTTCGTGCTCACTCCAACAAGCTCAATCCTCTTGTAGATACTGTCGTCTTCTGACACATCTCTGCCTCCAAGTGTGACATCGATAAACCAATGGTAGTTTTACGTCTAAAAACTGTTGGATTCATCGGATTGAGCGTAACCATCATTTCATATCAGATAGAATTCAGCTATGATCTTGCTCAGAAGACGATTAT
>CAYFTD010000228.1:0-4042 GCA_964345915.1 uncultured archaeon | reverse complement strand
CCTGAGAGGGCCATTAGTCGATCGATGATAAGCTGTGTTTCGTTGTTGCTGATTCTTGCTCTTGCGTCAGCCTCTAGAATCGGAGTGGGGACACCGTACTCAGGATGCTGCCAAGAGAGGGGTAATAGAACAGAGAGTGCTCTGTCAAGCTGTGCTATCCCACCACCTTTGTCTATGAGAGCCTCTATTCTGAGGGGTAGATCGTCACGTGCAGTCTTCAGATATGTCACCCAAATCGAAGAGGCCCATTCATTCATACCATCAGAGACCGCATTCGAACCGTGTGAAAGTTCTGCAGAGTATTTGAAAGCGAAACTACGTTCTCCCTCCTCAAGGAACGTATCAAGTAGATCGCAGTCTCTTGATATCTTGAGAAGCCAGCGATAGTCTATGTCTTGCATCTTTTCGAATACTGACGAATTCTTCATGATGTGGGGCAGTATATTGCCAAGGATGTTCACTATTCGTGTTGAACGACTGTCCTTCACAATTCCAACCAGAGTTGTGTTCTTCTTCTCGGCCCTATGATAGAGCTGTCTATACAGTGCCATTACTTCCTGAAACTTCCCGTACGCTACCGATCCGATCTGGGGGCGGTCTCGGGGGTGATGGAAGAGTGAGCCGTCTACTAGAATCAAGTCAACACGGAACTCGTCGATTACAGAAAGCGTGACTCTGAGTTCTGTTGCGATACGTTCCAGTGATGCCAATTGATCTAATTCCGGGCTTGGAAGAGTCAACATCACTGGCTTGACATTGGGTTCTGGAAATGCATTTGGAAAGAAATCGACTCGAGGGCCCTCTTCTGGTCCAAAGTAAAAGACAACAGCAACTCCACGTGTCAGAACCAAGTCCATGGACCTGAAACGTCGTCTAATCAGACCGCCGTCTATGCCGGCAATCCTTAGACCTGACAGACTTGTGGGCTCTATCTTCTTTGAGAACGCGGTTTCTACTGCTTCTGCTGCAAGGGCAGGGTACCGACCAAGATCTAGTTCCCCCCTTATCTGTTTCAAGACAGTCCCGAATCTCATACGGGTCTTCTCGACCTTCTCTATTTCCTCAACCAGAGCAGTAAGCATCGAGTCGAGGTTTCGGTCCACTACGCATTCCCTCTCAGCTTCTTGTGTTCGAGAGCTGCTCTAATAAGGCCCAAGTAGAGCGGATGCGGTGCTCCAGGACGTGATTTAAACTCGGGATGAAATTGTACTCCAATCCAGAAAGGGTGACTAGCTAACTCTATTGCGTTGATGATTTCACCCGTTGAATCATGTGCTGAAACCACCAATCCTTGTTCATTCATCCTGCTGATGTATCGGTCAATCAGATGGAATCTATGTCTGAATCTCTCTCTTGTACGTGTTTCTCCGTAGACGTCATGCAGCCTTGTCCCTTTGACGATTGTGACCTCATGGCCACCAAGGCGCATTGTTCCGCCTTTGTCGGTGATCATCTTCTGTCCATCCATCAAATCCACGACCGGGTACAGACTATCAGCGTCAACCTCTGTCGTGTGAGCTCCGTCCCAATCCATGATTCTTCTGGCAAATGCAACAGTACCTAGCTGCGCACCATAACATATGCCTAGGAAGGGGGTCTTCATGTCAAATGTCAGGGCAGCAGCGCAAATCATACCCTCCACACCGCGCTCTCCAAAGCCTGGAGTCAGGAGTACGCCGTCCACTTCTCTTAGGTCCTTCGAAATGGCTTCTTCGTCACAGTGTTCTTCGGTTCGAATCCACTTTATTTCGACCTTTGCCCCACATGCTGCACCTGCATGAAACAAGGCTTCATTGATGCTCTTGTATGAATCACTTAGCGTGGTGTATTTGCCTGGCATGGCAATGACTACGGTGTCTGAGCATGCTTCAAAGGACTGCACTATCTTGCGCCATTCATCAGTTGAGGGTGTCCGCGGCTCAAGTCCAAGATGCTCTGTGAGAATGCTTCCAAGATTCTGCTCCTCAAAAGAGAGAGGGAGCCGGTACACAACCGGAATATCAGGGTTAGATATGACGTGCTCCTCAGGGACGTTGCAGAACAGGGCGATCTTCTGCTTTGCTGCGTCCGGGAGTTCCTTTTCGGCTCTCGAAACTATGATGTCGGGTTGTAGACCGAGTCCCTGAAGAGTCTTGACGCTATGTTGCGTTGGCTTGGTCTTGAACTCACCAACAGAAGCAACATATGGAACGAGAGTCACATGGACAAGGGCCACCTTCCCTCTTCCTATTTCACTTGTCAGTTGTCGGACTGCTTCAAGGAATGGCATGGCTTCAATATCGCCGACGGTCCCTCCGATCTCCACTAGCAATACGTCGGGCTGTTGTTCCTTGATCACATTCCATATTCTAATCTTGATTCTGTCAGTCACATGTGGAATGATCTGCACTGTTCTACCTAGGAAGCTCCCCTTTCGCTCTCCAAGAATCACGGATGTGTAGATTTGCCCAGATGTTATGTTCTGAAAAGGGTGAACCTCCATTCCAGTAAAGCGCTCATACGTTCCAAAATCAAGATCAATCTCGGATATGTTGAATTCAAACCCCTCGGCAGGGCTGAATGTCCACGTCTGGTCTGTTACGAAGACCTCGCCGTGTTCAATCGGATTGAGTGTTCCTGGATCTATGTTCAAGTAGGGGTCAATCTTGATTATGCTAATGTCATACCCACGAAACTGTAATATCTTAGCAATTGAGGCCGTCGTAACACCCTTTCCAATACCGGAGAGCACCCCTCCTGTGACAAAAACAAAGCGCGTTCCATTACGATTCGAGCTCAAGTACGACTCCTCAACACGTCAAGTATCTTGCACATTGATTGTCAATGGGACCTATGACTGATGCCGCAGTCACATGGGTTCGTATAAATCGTTCGTTGGAGTCAGGCTTCTGCTCGTTGTTATGTGGCTTCATGAGATGGGCTGAGTTAGGACGCTGGCTCGCATTGCATCGCGGAAGAGATGTTGAAAGGCCTCAAGGATGTTGAATCCATCCTTCGCTATGCTTTTGAATACAGGTACTGAGAGAGGCAGCTTCAGGTGCGACCTGATTAGCTCTTCTTGCACTGCTCCAGGAAGATCTTGTTTGTTTAGGCACACCACAATGGGAAGAGGTCTCTCCTCTTCTGCTACTAGCGTCATAAGCTCATTCCAACTCGCCAGGTTCTCGTCCAGTAGATGCTCCTGTGAATCGACCATGAATATGACTCCATCCGCGCCCACCAGGACAACCTCCCTAGTTGACCTATAGAAGTCCTGCCCTGTTGCGGACCATACATGAGCATTGATTGTCCAAGTATCACCAATGGGAAAAGGAATTGTGCCAAAGTCACAGAACATTGTTCTCCCAATGGTATTCTCGATTGATGTCAGCTTATCTGCATAGTCGAGGCTCAGGAACAGCCATCTTATTGCTGTAGTCTTTCCACTCATTGCTGGTCCAAAGAACACTATCTTAAGACCCACTGATCGTGTTCCGTAGTCAATAATCATCCAATTCTCCTCCTGTCTTAGGTCCCCCACATACTGTCCACCCACGCTCCTAGACCAGATAGAGCACCAGATTTCACGCAATCTGAGAAGTCTTCATGCCATTCGGCGCGGATGAAACGAATCAGGTCCGACATGCCTCCTCCTTCCCAGCCAATGGCTTCGTATAGGTTCCTTTCAGTGAGGGTTGTAGAGGCACCTAGTTCTCGCGCTAGACGGATTCTAGAGAGAAGAGTCACAGCCCTTCGTGCCGCATGGACATAGTTGCTGACTTCCTCATCGAACACATCATGTGTCAGCTTCTCGGATTCATCATCCAGTTTCAGAACCGCATCTAGGATGTGATTGGATACATTGAGTCCGCGGAGTGACTTTCTAAGAAGTCTTCGAATCCTCTCGAGAGCTTGTCGCTTCCTTGTGAGGATCTTGCTCACAATCTTCTTCTCAACATCAAGGTTGCTGACACACGGTTCTACTAGAGAGAAAGTCATCGATGACGGCGATGTGACTTTGAGTAGCCCGCAATTCTGTGAGTGTTGCAGCACGCGGTGTATA
>CAYFTD010000227.1:0-8565 GCA_964345915.1 uncultured archaeon | reverse complement strand
GGATGAATTCCTGTGCCTCATCAAACACAAACAGTATCTGCGGCTTGATGTCGAAGCTTCTCTTGCGACTATTCAGTGCCGCTCCAGTCAACCTAATGACCAATTCCCTTAGCAGATCTGGATCTGCTATCGAGATGCTGATGAGTCTTTCAGGTCCGCGTAGCATCTTCAAGATGTCCTTGACTGTGGCTCCCTCTTGCTTCGCATCTACTGCACGTTTTAATGCGTGCTTGAGCTCAGACCTAGTGGTTGCCCAGCCAAAGATTGCTGAACCTGTGTGTACAGAGAACTTCTCGACAGCTTCCTTGGCGACTCTGGCGAACTCATCGATGAAGGTATCGTCAAGTCTATCATGGTCTGACTTTCCCCACTCCCTCTTCCACTCGTCAACCATGAACAGAATCTCATCGATTGCCTGAGCATAGGTAGGTCGGTCTGCCGGTAGGGCCGCACGCATGCCTCTCATCTCTTCTAGAACCCCACCATATGTTGGGATTTGGGTGAGTGGGCTGTTATAGAAGGTGACCATCCCTCCGTCGAAGATTGCCTTGAGCGCTTCAGTAGCGTTGGGGTCATCTTCGAAATCTCGTGGTTTTACTATTGACCTTGCGAAATTGTCACCTGTCTTCGGTTCTTCTTCTACAATCACCTTCGACTTGATCTTGGAGTCTGAAAAGACATCACACAACAGGAAAGGGTACTCGCAACTGATATCGAATATCACTATCTTCGTGTCTTTTGAGTGATAGAGGATTCTTCGGAATAGATTGGAGAGAAGATTACTCTTGCCGCCTCCGGTAAACGAGAATACACCGAAATGGTACCGAACAAGCTTGTTGAGATCTACGTAAGTCGGTACTTTCGACTCAGACTCAGTAAACATCCTGAGAATGCCGATCCTTGGATCCTTTTTTGGATCTGCAGAACTGACCTTCTTTGTGAACCCAAGAGCCTCTCGCACGCGGCCGTTGTAGATTTGGTCGACTGTTTCCATGTTTATGACATGGACACGATCTCCAACTAGGGGATATGAGAAGCCTTTCTTGAACTGAATATCACCATTCTGGTCTATTACAAGGTCGTAGTTGATTGGAATTGCCGTCAGATGAACCATCATTGTCGCCTGGTCATCACTGTCCCAATCAGGTACAGACTGCTCGATTATTTCCAGCTGTAATGGATAGTAGTGACTATCACTCACACCCCCAAGGCCATAATGCAAAGGCCACACCTTGCTGATGACCATTATTGTGAAGCGTTGAATACCTCTCTCCTTTGCTCTCTCAGACTGTCCTTTGAAGTTCCTCACCGCCAGAAGCATGCCCTCCTCAAGCTGTGCCATCAGTTCCTTGTTGTATCTTATCTTGACTCTGCAGTCATATCTGGCCGCTGACCCCGCCCACTCAGATGTGTAGTTGGCGGCCACAGGAATCACTCTCGCGAGGCGCCCTTCAAACACGCCTTCAAAATCGGTGAATAGATGATCAGGTGTTTCTTCTTGATTGCTCAACATCAGACCTCCTTTCTCTAAAACTGCTCAGATAGAATAGAAACTCTCGGAGTTCTGGCCTATTGACGAGCCAATTGCCGGCGCTCTCGACCATAGCACGAAACTGATTGAAGTAATACTTCGCAACCTTGTCGGCAACGAATAACGGTTTCAGGTGTCCAAAGAGGTCAGGGACACTCATACTAGTCATCGCGCTAAACATTTTCATGACAAACTCCTGAATCGGATTCTGGAGTCCGTTGTAAAGAACCACATCGACTGGCTCAGGGTCCATGCTTCCTCCGGAATAGTCGTGCTTCAGTGTGGCGATTTGCCCCCCATCAGTGTCAAACTCAGGATAGACCAGACGGTCGTAGAGTAGCACGTTGCTCCTGAGCTTTGAGTCTGAACCCGCCTCGCAAAGCTGGAAGTATGCCTTGACAAATGCCTTCTCGAGAGCAATCTGGTTTCTCCGGGCCCCGGATACAAGGCCTGGCTTCCGATCAAAGTGCGGCACAATAGTCTTGAAGGCGGTGTCGTACTCCAAAGTGGCCCATGGAGTCTTTAGCTTCTCTCGTTCATGAAGAGATATCCACTGTAGAATCATCCGATCTGTGTCTGGAGTGTCGCCCTCTTTTGCAGAGAATCCCCCCTTAAACAGACCAGTATGGTTCAATACTGGAATCAGTTGTCTCTTGAGGTCACGAGCGGACGTATCCTTCGCCACTCCCAAGAGTAACGTCCTATTTGTCCAACATCTTTCAACTGTAAGATATAGACATGCCAGAGCAAGAAAGGACAAGTCATTCGTGGTCAACCAACGGTCACCAATCTTGAACCTATGTTCGAAGAGAACCGATGAGTCTTCTGAGAACAGTCGTCCACAGGTTTCTTCTACCAGGGAACGAAGCCTTGACTTCAGGTCTCTATACTCAGGACGAATTGAGAAGTGTGCTCCCTTTCTGACTACAACTCCTTTGTCGCCTCTCTTCCCTCTTATGACAGCCTCCAGCTCTCTGTCCAGTTTCTCCATCCTGTCGTTCGCGTTCAACCCCAAACGCCCTGCCAGCTCTTCTCTGCTGAGACCGGAGCTAGATTCTATCAGTTCCGTGATTATTCTAGTCGAGAAGTATTCTCCGCGCGCGGCTGGTGTCCCAAGTTCGAGGCTGCCAAATAGACGGCGAGAGAGGACCCAATCAGTTGCTGTGAATGGGCGACCGGAAACCTCTGCGCCAATGAGACCGCACTCCTTGTCAAGGTCAATTCTGAAGTCTGATGTTTCAGCATAGGATGAAGAGATCTCTGATGAACAGACTCTGTCAAGTAAAAGGATGTCAATGGGGTCTTCTTGAGAAACTAGCCTGTATGCTAGGTAGAACTCCGAGAGAGTCATGAGGTAGTCTGCAAATGCTGAATTGTCAACTATCCAAGAATCAGAATGCGCTACTGTTTCATCTACTGAGCCGTCTTCAGACCTTGTTAGGATTGTCTGGTCAACGAGAGGAACCTCATTGATGTATATGGGCAGCACGCTAGAAACCCCAACTCCTCTCTCCAAGAAATCCTCTTCATACTCAACTGATAGAGTGCCACCTTCACCCACATGGACATAACCGTGTGACGAGTAGGCACCTGCAAAGAAGACCACCAAATCGAACACGTCATATTTGCATACCGTCCCATCTATGCCTGCGAAGGAAAGAACACCCTTCCCGAAGAAGGAGTCGACGAAGTCTGATTCGACTTCACGTGATGTGTACTCCTCTATCAGCCGAGAAAGAAACGAGTCATAGGCTCCAACGAGGTTATTGAACCGACTTCTGTAGCTGCTCACCTGAGATTTAGCACCGCCCAGGAGTAGGTCGCCTGTCTGCTTCAATCTGCGAGTAATCTTGGAGCCTTCTTCTTCCACTTGATAGCCTCACTACACCCCGATATCACTATATGGACGCGACCTGAGATAAGAAGGTTCCTCGGAAATGCCGAGCTAGTAGTCTACTTCGCGCGATTTCTCGTTACCATCGACCGAAGAGCTGCCGCCAGAACCACAGCCGCCATCAGACCCCCAATCCCTGAGAAGATCCAGACTGACCTAAGACTGCCTGTGGCTGTCCAAAGAAATGCGCCGAATGGTGCTGCAACCAGGTTCGTCGAAGTCATAATAAACTGATACGTGCCGAGAGCCCTTCCCTTGTCCTGCTCAGCCACATCAGCTACAATGAGAGTTCTCTCTGCTCCTATCCACAGTACGACCGGGAGTGTCCATACAATATTGAAGGCTATGAGTGCCAAGAGTCCACCTGACAATGAGAATCCAAGAATCATGAATGCGTTCCATACTATAGCTACAGTCAGAGATTTCTTGACGTTTCTGTCTGCGAGTCCGCTCACGGTGTGCATGAGCAGTACGGTGGTTATTGAGAAGGCGCTCCATGCATAACCGAAAGTGGTTTCGTCAATTCCCCACTCACCAACGACCAGATTCCCCCAGTAGGGTAAAGCGGCATTGAAGCAGAAGACGAAGCCAATCATGCCCCCCGCGAGTTTCCAGAAATTGGTGCCAAGCCTTCTGAAGGAGATCAGAGGTCCGGTCCTTGCCTTCTCAATGATCGTTCCGTGCAGCGATTCTTTCACGAAAAGAATTGTTGCGACGAAAGCTACGATTGAGCCTGCCGCCGCCAACATGTGAAGGTCACTAGGTGCATATCCCACCCTTAGTAATGTCGCACCCAGTATTGGACTGAGTCCATCAGCCAGGAACGCGGGCATGAGAACCATAGTGAATCTCCGTGCAGCGTTGTGTCCACCTGTCGCCTCAATCTCATCAGCAGGGATTGCCCTGGCCATTATGAGGATGAAACTGAATCCGAATTGTACAAGGGCATATTCAAGCGGGATAATGGGCCATATCGGGTACCTTGAGATTGCAGTAAGACCGATGGTTATCGGTATGAATGCGAATACCATAGTCCTCTTTCGACCAATGAAGTCTGCAATCGTTCCGGACAGAATGAACCCTATTAAGCTGGCAGAGGTGCTCACAGCAAAGGTCAGCCCCATCTGCCAAGGCTCCAGGAAGGTTTCTAGGAAGATGCTGAACTCCCAGTTCCAAAGGCTCATTGTGAACTGGGCAATGCCTGTGACAAGGGCGAGACGCCAGAGAGTGCCGCTTATACCGAGGAACTCTCTGTATGTGTCGGCAACAACGGCTAACTCACTAGCCTCTGATGACGACCCATTCTCGACCTCAGACATCTCCTAGCCTCTTCAGTTTCTAGGTTCTAGGCAAATGGACGGTCCTTATGACGGTAACTATCATGGTGTTCGATGTCCGTATCACACAAGCCTTAAAGACCTCAGACTGAAACTGAATCGTAAGAAACAGAAACCAAAGTGGAGTCCCCACTCTTGATAAGACTTGACGATGCTGACTTGAAGCTCAATAGAGCTGTTACGTTTGAATGGCTCTATACGAATGGCATCGGAGGTTATGCATCTTCCACAATTGTCGGTCTTAACACGAGAGGATACCATGGACTGCTTGTGTCTTCACTTAGTCCCCCGGTGGACAGATGGCTCCACCTTTCTCGCCTTGATGAAGTAGTCGCGACGTCAGAAGGTGAGTGCAATCTCGCAACAGAGCAGACAGTTGATGGGGTTGTGAATCGCGGGTATCGGATGCTTACGCGCTTCGAGCTGAATCCCCTCCCTCAGATGACATACGAGACTGACGGTGTAACAATGGAGAAGACCATCTTCATGGCTTACCGACGCAATCTTACAGTGGTGAACTACGAACTCAAGAACTCTGAAGAAACGGTCCTAACGGTGACACCGGTACAGACATGCCGTACCTATCATGCGAGGCCGGCCAAGCTTGATTTTACACCTGAAGTCGCGTCAATTGACGACAACTCCTATTTCTCTTATGATGACAGGTCAAACAGTCCTTGGATGTTTACATATACTCCTGACGCTGAGTTCACGCCTTCTGAAGTTCGAGTTAGCGAGCCACAGGTCTATCGCAGAGAGAAGGACATGGGATTGCCGCATCAGGAGGAGCTGTACGTACCAGGCGTCTTTCATACTGTCTTAGAACCTGGTGAACACTTCCTATCCTTTCTATTTGCAGTCGGCCCTACGCGAAAGGACTTGCTTTCCGACCTAGGTACTCTGGCAAAAGCTGAGAGAAGAGACTTCGCAAAGCTAAGGTTTGAGGAACTGCATCGAAGAAAAGTGCTGAACGACAGGGCATACTCCATGTCTTCGAAGGAGAGGGACGAGGACATAGAGTGGCTCGTACTGAATGCGGACTCATTCATTGTGGACAGAGCTTCGACAGGAATGAGGTCAGTCATAGCAGGGTATCACCAGCTTGCAGACATCGGACTCGACGCACTCATCTCACTCCCAGGTCTAACCATGTCCATTGGTAGGTTCCAGGATGCCCGTGCAATTCTCACCACATATGCACGACACTCTAGGTACGGTCTTGTTGCAAACGACTTTCCCGACAAGGGAATTCAACCGGAGTATGACTCCGTAGATGCCTCTCTTTGGTACATCATGGGGGTCTACAAGTACATCCTAGCAACTAACGATTCCGAGTTTCTTAGAGGCATCATTTGGGATACGATGGAGTCGGTCATTACTTCATTCCGAATCGGGACGAAGTACAACATTCATGAGGATCACGATGGTCTTATCTGGTCAGGAATTGACGGTGTCGAAACCTCTTGGATGAATGAAAGAGTAGGGGACTGGATAGCTACCCCTAGGGTCGGCAAGTGTGTCGAGACCAACGCATTGTGGTACAACTCTCTTATGGCAATGGCAGATATGGCCGAATTGATGGGACGAGATCCTTACGAATTCAGAGCGGTCGCATCATGGATCAAAGAAGCCTTCTATCAGACATTCTTTGATTCCAAGTATGGGTACCTCTACGATGTTGTAACTGATTCAGAGCAAGACGCATCGCTCCGGCCAAATCAGATTTTCGCCCTGAGTTTGCCATTTCCGCTGCTTGAAGGGAGGGACGCCAAGGCACTCTTGAAAGTTGTCACCAACGAGCTTCTAACGCCATTTGGACTAAGAACAATCTCAAGTCATGATGCAAGGTATGCGCGTTCGCACACAGGCGGTCCTCGGAGTAGGGCTGATGCCACACATAATGGGACAGTCCACCCGTGGTTGATTGGCCCTTTCATCTCAGCGTACCTCTCTGTGATGGGTCGAACTCCTAAGAACAAGGAATACGCAGAGAAGGAGTTCTTCAGGCCGGTATTGGGCGCAGTGAGAAGAGGCGCACTGGGAACAGTGTCAGGCATGTTTGATGGGTCAAAACCTCATCGTGATAGAGGTTGTGTATCAAGAGCAAGAAATGTCGCGGAGCTTCTCAGGGTCTACTTTGAGGAGTTGTGAATCAAGAATAGGGCGGTGTTGGAGCCATGGACGCATTATCAAGAATCCACACGATCAGGGTTCCGACTCCCTTCCCAGTAGGGCCAGTCAATTGCTACCTGCTTGATGGAGAACCTCTCACACTCATAGATACCGGGCCAAAGTCTGACGAATCGCTAAGCGCCTTGGACACAGGTGTGCGGGAGGCTGGCTATTCTCTTGGTGACATCGAACAGATCGCCCTCACTCACGGACATGTTGATCACACTGGACTTGCGGCCACCATCATCAGATCGCGAGTTACTCTTGGAGGAGAGCCGCCACCAGTCTTTGTGCACAAAGCTGACGGGAATCGTGTCGGAACATACGAAGACTTCACCGTTAACAGAGTGGGGTCATACCTGAGCATCATCGATTTGGCCGGAACTCCGACAATTGCACGCCCGCGAGTCCCGAGAAGCGTAATGACCGAGTACTTCCTTGGATACGGTGAGTCTGCCTCAGGTATTCAGTTGCTTGAAGATGGCAACATCATCTCAACAGGCTTGGGGAAACTTGAAACACTGTGGGTCCCCGGCCATTCGCCCGGTTCAACCTGTTTCGTATGCGAAGAAGCCGGCATAGTATTCAGCGGAGACCACATCCTTGCAACGATTAGCTCGAATCCCAGCATTGATTTCGACAGTGAGGGAGAGATCTCGATGCTCACGTACTTTGACTCCCTGTCCAAGATTATGAAGTACAATGAGCTGATGGCATTGCCCGGCCATCGCGACCCTGTCATGGACATTACCAACAGAGTTGCGGTTCTGAGAAACGAGTACTCGGAGAAGTTTGAGAAGATGAAGACCTATCTTGGCAATGAACCACAAACACTCTACACTCTGTCAAGAAAACTCTACGGTGACTACGCTGAGTCCTCCATGGTACTTGCTCTGGCAGAGACCTACGACGTCCTTAGAGTTCTTTCCAAAGATGGACGAGCCCAAATGGAAACTCGAGATGGAGTTGTCTGGGTTAGTCTGCAGTAGGACCCATCTTGCACTGTATGAAACATCCAGTATACCTTAATATGTCTACAAAACGATGATAGACTGCAGTTTGTCGATTTTTCCATCAGGGGTAACTAGGTTGATACCCATGATGAACGCGCCACTCGAGCTATTGCTTAACCCTCAACTGACTACAACCACGAACACAAATTGGACATCGAGGCAGGAGTCTATGTGCACGCCGAGTGTTTGGGGTTGCACGCTTGAGTCATGGCGAGGAGATGAATAATATGAAACAAGGAAAGTCAATTATTGTCGCTGCCGTACTGCTTCTGAGTTTCGCATGGGCGTTTTCTTCAGCGAGTATTGCGACAGCACAAGTGACACCCGATCCGATCCTAGCTGTAGGTTGGCAGGTGGTCAACCAAACAGAGGACATCAGCCATCACGAGGAGCACTCTGAATGGTTGTTCGGGCCTCAACCGGTCGTATGGATTGGCTATGCCACAGGCTGGGTTTGGACCGGGACAAAGATTAGTGAAAACAACTACAGAGTTGACCCTGGAGATCAGCTTCTGGTGAATATCACTGTACCCTGGGAGTTCATTGAGGCAGGCTTTGTTTTCGATTCTGTCGCCTTCTGGGGAGAACTGAGGGGTGTTCGCTATGCTGCCTTTGGTA
>CAYFTD010000226.1:0-4879 GCA_964345915.1 uncultured archaeon | reverse complement strand
TTCCCGCTTGACAAGCTAAAGAAACTTGAAACTGACCTCTCTGACGCCGCAGTACTGGAGGAAGCAATTCAGAACTTCAACGATGTGAAAGCACTGCGGGCAGAATGGACTGAGAAAGCTGAGAAGATGGATGATTGGCACAAGTCCATGAGAGTCTTCATGACTGGGTTCAGCCCTGCGGCTACCCCTGAACAGCGAGAGACCTTCATAACTGACGCTGTCAAGAAAGTAAAGGAAACCTACAGCAGAAACGACATCAGCTCCTATCTGACCTGGGCTATCAGAGAGATTGCTGATAGGATGGTAGGGAAACGGGGATAATTGAAAGGGGACACAACTAATGTCAAGAGGCACACCGAGTGACGAAGAACTTACGAAGGCCGCAGAGGTCTTCGCGATAGGTATAGGCGAATGTGGATCGAACATAGTCGGGTCCTACCTGAAGGCCAGCGAGGACCGAAAGCTGCCTTCCAGAGTCAGAGGATATCTTCTGATGAACACGGATAGGGCAGACCTCACGAAGGTTCGACAGAAGTACGGCATTCCGAAAGAGCATACAATGCTCTATGGCGCATCAGAGATTGGCGTCGGCGGGCGCTTCATGGATGGCTATAATGCCGTCCACGAGTCAAAAGACATCATCTTCAACCAGCTTGCAGACCTAGGCTTTGAAGGTGTTTCAGGATTCTGTATCTTTACAAGCCTCGGAGGCGGGACAGGATGCGGCGGAACACCAGCCATAATCGAGCTTCTAAAACAGCGCTTCCAGGAGGAAGAGGGTCGCAGAATCTTCGTCTATGTCATTGGAATTCTTCCATTCGAGGGACAATCGAGTGAGGCTCTAAACTCCATCTGGGCGGTTTCTAAACTGCTCAGAGCCCAACTTCAGGAGCGTGGTGCGGACCTAACGATCCTTCTCAGCAACAGAACCATGCTGAAGAGGATTTTACAGTCAAGAAGATCTGACAGCGTAGAGTATCTTCAACGTGAGCTTGAGATAGACATTGCCAATGTTGAACAGATTGAGAAGATGGTGCCTTCCACTCTAGACGAAGGCGGAGAACTTGAAACACGCACCGAGCAGGCTTTCGTCGAACTAGTGAACCCGCTCGCTCTGGATGTTGTAGAGGCAATGTTGTCTCCAGGCGTCTATGAGCAGAACAAGGACGTGTTCCCCACGACAGACTTAGCCGACTACGCAAGAAAGCTAGACCCAGTAGTCGTACCTTCTCTCTACACAGATGTGGGTCTCATTCCTGATGCTGGAAGCATGCCAAAGCAGCTCCGCACCATGATGGACTATGCCGTCAGAGAGTGTTCATATGCAGATGTCGGGGACGAGCCAAATGCTGAGAGTGTTTACTACGTCTTCTCTGGACCAAGGCACATTTCCAAGGCCGAATATGGTATGCACTTGAAGGAGGCCCTTGATGGCTTCATTGCGCCAGGGGCGGCAATAACGCCTTGCTATGTACAGTATCTCGTTCCTGATCCTCAGACTAACCTACTGGTTTTACTGGGTCTGCCCAAGATTCCAGAACTTGTCCAGATCATCAATGAGGCTACGCAACTCGTGAATCTACACAGCGGTTCTTCACCTCTCAAACAAGGGTGGTTCATGCGCTCCAAAGGTACCACTAGAAAGGAGCTCGTGGACGCGATAGCAGACTTCAGAGAGCTGTTCTCTTACTACATGACACCTGGTGATACAGTAGAGCCGATGTAGCCTGGGGATGGTACAGAATTGACGGAAGAAACCAACATCAGCGAGGACCTGATTGACAGGCTCCTTCTGATTGTGACACTGAACTCCACGCTTCTTCATTTCATCCTCAGCTCACAGATAGAAGGCTCAGTTGATCCTGACAGAGTAGATTCGTTGACACAGGGACTTCTCAGGACTCGCAGGTGGATGGAAGAAGCTACGAACATGAAAGGCATCACTCCCTCCACGCAGAACATAATCAGCTTGATCGTCAAGAGACTATCACAGATTGAGAGCATTCTACCGAAACTCTCTGCAAAGGCCAAAGAAGCGGAGGCAAAAGGAGCCCCCACTCAGGAGATACTCTCTCTTCTTGATGATGAAGCGAAAGTTGCAACGACTCACGCCTCACCCGAGGTGACCGCACCGAAGGCCTCAGCTGGCGACACCAAGGTCATTCCCTTGGTCGGCGATGAGGCCGAAGCTCCCCGTGAACCATACCGAAGAGTCGATGTGGAGAACGACGAGTGGGGTCTGATTGGACAGATGCAGCGTTTGATAACACAGTATTCCAAGCGTTGCCACGTTCTACTGCCAACATTCTGGGTCGACACCTTGCGAGAACTGCATAAATACCGTTCAGAATCCCCCTACATCGGCGATGTCATTGAGGTGCCAGGCAGAATCCTAGTGACAATAGTGAAAGGGCTCCTGACAGAGGCCCCTGGAGCCAGGCTGCTGCAGGACCTCTTCAAGAAGAGGCCCGCTGAGAAGCATTTGAACTCCTCAGAAATGGAGAGAGTCGAACGTGCAGTGGCTAAGTACTTCACAGGAGTCGTTGATATCCTAAACGGCCAGGAACTGAATGTGGAGGAGAAGATAGCAGAAGCCAAGTCTACATTCGATGGATTCGGTTGGGGCGGACCAGAGCTCGAGAAGCGAATCATCAAGAGAATCAATCAGCAGTGCCAAGAGGCTCTCCAAAACGCAGAGTCTGCAAGTGACCCCCAGAGACAGGCCATCTACGCTGAGATAGCGAAGCTTCTTACCAAGCTTCAACATGCCATCCTTGCCGAGCCCAGGCTACGAGAGATACTTACACAGATGAAACCGTAGATCGTTTGCGTTTTGCAGCTATTCTCCCCTGATCATCCAAGGTACGCACATCTCATATAAGGAGCCAGTTCATTCTTGCGAAAGTTGGTTGTGAATTGCAGATGGCCGGTCTCAAGACAATGCTCAATCCAAAGGCAACAGCCGTCATAGGGGTGTCCACCTCAAATCCCTTCTCTCCAGGAAACGTGATCTTCCGAAAGCTATGCTTTGAGAACAATCTCACAACATACCCCATAAATCCCCGCGGAGGCAATGTCGAGGGCAGAAAGGTCTACAAGTCAATAATGGATACGCCCGAAGGCATTGATCTAGCTGTGATTTCCATACGGGCAAAGTATGTGCCGGAGGTTCTGAAACAGTGTGGGGAAAGAAACATCAAATCTGTTATCGTGGTATCGGGGGGATTCGGTGAGGTCGGGGAGTCTGGGACTTCTCTCCAGACAGAGATAGTCAAAATCGCGAACGAACATGGAATCACGATGGTCGGTCCTAATTGCATCGGAGTCTTTGTACCAGAGCGTCTTGACACTTTCTTTCTGCCATCAGAAAGAGTCGCAAGACCTAGGAAAGGCGGTGTGGCGATAGTGTCACAGAGCGGAGGGTGGCTTGTCGAGAGACTAGAGGAGTTCGCTGAGAGGCATGTGGGAATCGCTGCTGCAGTATCGATTGGGAATCAGGCACAGACGAAAGCAACTACCTTTGTTGAGCACTTCGGGCAGGACGACGATGTCTGTGTAATCCTCGTCTACGTGGAAGGCTTCGGCCACAATGAAGGAAGAGAGTTCGTGAAAGTCTGTGCGAAGATAGCGCCTGAGAAGCCAGTTGTAGTTCTCAAAGGGGGAGAATCAGAGGCCGGCCACCGTGCAACACAGAGTCACACGTCATCACTGGCAGGAAACATGGCTATTGCCAATGCCGCATTTGACCAGTTCGGAGTCATCAGAGCCGTGGATGAGGATGAAGTGATGGCATACTCGAAGGTGTTCTCGTTCCGTCCAAAGCCTATGAAGGGAACCGGAGTTGGGACACTCACCGTGAGCGGAGGACACGGTGTCATCGCAAGTGATGAGGCGTCGCATTATGGACTACAATTCCCTCCCTTCTCCAAAACTCAACAACAGGCCATGAGAGATGTCATGACGCCGGCTTACCAAGGGATAGCTTCATTCCGCAACCCTTGCGATCTGACTGGAAGTGCTTCAGATATTGACTATGAGAGAGTCCTGGATGTGATGCTCACGTTCGACAACATCGATGCAGGTCTCATGCTCCTGTTGCCTTACGCACCTGGAATCTCGCTCCAAATCGGAACCCGAGTCGCGAATGTAGCCAAACGCCACGACAAGACAGTAGTTGCATATGTTCCTAACCTCGACAAGTATGAAGTAATAATCCGCGGCTTTGAGATAAACGGCATTCCCGTAGCTGACACCATTGAAGAAGCTGTTCAGATGCTCAACGGCATCAAAAAACGCTCATCATATCTGCTCCGCATCGGAGAGTTGCCAATTCAAGAATGAAGAGAAATATGAGACCGCGAGCATCACGTTTCTGTGGCTAACCTGCGACCTTCTTGTAGTCGATATCCAAGGAATTCAGGGCCTCAACTAGAGGACCTCCCAGGATTATCGGTCTATCTGCCAACTCTTCCACCTTTTTGCAGCCTGTAAGATACATGGCCACTCGGAGACCCTCGAGCATC
Organism: uncultured archaeon; assembly: GCA_964345915.1. Lineage (GTDB taxonomy): Archaea > Asgardarchaeota > Thorarchaeia > Thorarchaeales > Thorarchaeaceae > SMTZ1-83. The sequence goes on along the minus strand of CAYFTD010000226.1, from coordinate 356 downwards.
CTCTCAATCTCAACAATTACGTCAAGCGAAGATCCCATCACTGCAGGTCTTAGCAGCGGATGGGCCACTCCTGCGGCGATTCCACCAAGGGCCAGACCTTTCGCAACGTCAAGACCCGTACGAATCCCGCCAGTCGCTACGATATCTAGGTCAGTCGCGTCACTTACCATGATGATACTCAAGGCTGTTGGTATGCCCCATGACCAAAAATCAAGACCAAGCTGGGCTTTCAGGTCATCGTCCTCACGCAACGCTCTGAAGTACTCAACCGCAGCCCAACTCGTACCTCCAACTCCACCAACATCTATGGCATCGACACCTATCCCCTCAAGTGCCTGGGCCACCTCTCCAGATAT
>CAYFTD010000225.1:0-3413 GCA_964345915.1 uncultured archaeon | reverse complement strand
CACCTATGTCCAGGGGGAATAGAGGCCGCCAGTACTTCTCGGTGCTTCGCCGCCCGATTGATAGCCCAAGACTGAGTCAAGCTGTCGAAAGTGCATACTCGACTCTCTTGATGAAGGGCCAGTTTCCCGTCTGTACGATAGACATCATAGTCAACATCGCGGAAGTGGATGCCAATGTCCATCCAACCAAGAGAGAGGTACGAATCCTCGACATAGAAGCCGTTGCTGACGCAGTTACGAACATAGTACGTAAGGCACTACAGTCCGAACCAGATGAAAAGCTCATGCAGATAGGGGACTTCAAAGAGGTCGCTATCCCAGAGTACAATGTGCCAACTGCAGCTCAGAGAGAAATCGTACAGGATGTAGAAACTGCAGTGAAAGAGGCAATCATAGAGGAAACGGATCTGGCATATCTCTCGGCAGGCGTCGACGTGGTCGATATGCAGGCGATCAGGGGTCTCTTCAAGATAATAGGTCAGATTCACGACCTCTATATCCTTCTTGAGGCTGAAGACGGACTCATAATCGTTGATCAGCATGCGGCTCATGAGAGAATCCTCTATGAGAAACTACGGGAAGAATTCAACCGAGGGTCACTCCCAATTCAAGAACTGCTCGAGCCCTTTGTGCTCACTCTCGACCTGGGAGACTCGGAGAGGATACTTGGGAGAAGCGACAGACTCAAGGACCTCGGATTGACAATTGAGGGCTTCGGGGGTAACGAGGTGCTTGTTTCATCTGTGCCAGAAGTGTTCGGACATCGAGCAACAGAGGGGGAGCTCATCAATCTCGTTGATAGGATGGGGGACATAGGCGATATTGAGGCTATTGAGCAGTTCATGGACGAGGCTCTGAAGATCACCGCCTGTCATGCAGCCTACAGGGCAGGTCAAAAGCTCGGCAGGGAAGAGATCAGAAGCCTACTAAAAGATTTGTTCGAAACAAAGAACAGGCACCAATGTTGCCACGGACGGCCTTCGATGCTCAAGATTCCCAAGGAGAACATTGACAAGGCTGTTGGAAGACTTGGGATAGAGGCCATGAAGCGTTACAGGGGACGACATGGTCATTCGCCATCCTAATTGCGTGAAGGGAGGATTCTAAATCCTCTACATTCGCTCTCTGCGGTGGCTGCGAGCGTGTTATAGACAATGTCCAAGATAGAAATCACTTCCAACATTGCACCTTTTCCCAAGCCCATAGTTCTAGTTGGGTCGATGGTAAACGGCATTCCCAATTTTGTTACTGTTGCATGGTTCAATCGTATCAATGGGCTGCCGAACTTGTGGGCAATGGCTTTAGGTAAAAGCAAGTACACCCTGGAAGGCATTACAGAGAATCGCACATTCAGTGTAAACTTCCCGTCAACAGATTTGATTGAGAAGACGGACTATTGCGGTTTGAACTCTGGGAGGAAGGTTGACAAGTCAGCTCTCTTTGACGTGTTCTTTGGGGAATTGCCGAACGCTCCCATGATTCGTGAATGTCCAGCGAATGCTGAGTGTACAGTCTTTGAGCTAGTAGACCTACCCAAGACTGTCTTGGTTGTTGGAGAGGTGAAGCATGTCTACACCGAAGAACGGTTTATGACTGATGGCGCTCTCGACCCGGCGAAACTCGACCCAATCATCTTTACACGACCTGGAAACACCTACAGAGCTCTTGGCCCGATAATAGGAGATGCCTGGTCGATTGGAAAGACACTGTGAGGAGCTCGTTGGGGATACAAGAAGATGGCTTCCGTCGAATCCGAGAAAAAACAGGACCAATTGGTCATAGCAACCATTGTATATCCTACTAAACCATCTGAAACGAATGCGGTGCTTCTTACTGAGAGCGTGCGTAGCTTCGGAGGAGCTCTCTGTCAGACTCCGATTTGGTGCTTCACGCCTGCATATGGAAGACCACTATCCTCCGCCGCTAGACAGAAGCTGGACTCGCATGATGCTACCGTCATCCCGTTCGAGCTCAGCAGTGGAGTACAGGAATTTGCGTTCACAGGCCATGTAGAGGCCACCGCTCTTGCTGAGTCGAAAGCTAGAAGCCAATCGAACTTACTTGCATGGCTTGCGCCCAACACGCTTGTCTTGCAGGAACCTAGAGAGTTTCTCCTTCAGAAGACCAAGAAACTCGGTTATAGGCCAGTTCATCATAAGCTACTAGGTCTGAGATTTGATGAGCCACTTGATGCGTTCTGGTCACTCATCTATGATTATTGCAATGTGTCAGAGGACCGGGTGTTTCCGATGAGGACCCAAATAGAGGACATAGAGATTCGTCCATACTTCAATGCTGGTTCACTCATCGTAGACCCGGACGTGGGGATACTCCAAGCGTGGCGCGACACTTTCTTCCGTATCTACCAGGAATCCTCATTCCAACCATTCTACAATCAAGATAGTCGTTATCAGATTTTCATGAGTCAGGCGGTATTGTCGGGTGTCATTCTATCGAAGCTAGTGGAGAGCCAAATGCAAGAACTCTCCATGAGATATAACTACCCTCTGAACCTGTTTGCAGAGGACCTGACAGAGAATCGACCCAACTCTTTGGAGGAGTGTCCAACAGTTCGCCACGAAGGGTTCTATCTTAGTCCAGATTGGATGAAAACAATGCCAGCTGGGGAACCACTCAAGCAATGGATTGCTGAGCGACTAATCTAGGCAGATGATGCTCTTCTGTGGGACACATCCATTATCGTACCAGAAAAGAGAGGGAAGGGAAGCCCACCGAAGAGGAACTTCCCAGAACCAGTTATTTCTTCTTTGACTTCTTCCTCGGCTTCGGTTTGGGCTTTCCTCCAGAACGGCGCCTCATGGCCACAGCCAGAATCACTATGATTGCTAAAGCTGCGCCGGCGATGATCAGAAGTGTCGTCGGATCAATCGGGAAAGGCTGGCCGTCCGAGGGAGCCGCCATGAAAACAATCTCGTTTTGCCAGAGCTCTACTGCATCACTGTATGTTGAGTCGTCATCATCACCGGTGCTTGTGTCAATTAGGTAGCTGTTATACAGTGTCTGTCTAGTATTGCTCACAGTGATGCATGCTTTACCAACCTGGACCGTAGGTGTACTTCCAGCCAGTGCTGTAAAGCCGTCCAAGACACTCACGATATCTCCATCATCACTGAAGAAGATGCCTGCTGAGTAGTTGGCCCCGCCATGGTCATTTGGTTCAGTGAAGATTGGATGAGTTGCATCCCAGACGTACATGTCAGGTTCTCCCGTTAGCGTTGCATTGTACTCCACACCCAGCTTCGACCAAAGGGGATGTGTACTTGCATCATCCATGTCAAAGTAAGTCATAATCAGCTTTCCACCGCCATCCACATAGGCATAGATCTCGTCCAGCACTGTATTGGATAGTGCGTAGTTGACTGCGTTTATGATGACAAGGTCCCATGACTGGG
>CAYFTD010000224.1:0-15905 GCA_964345915.1 uncultured archaeon | reverse complement strand
CAAGCTCATAGAACTGCCGCGTAGTCAACGTTTCTGCACTTGGTATATGCCATACTTCACCCAATGCCTCGTCGCGCTCGCCCAACAGGATCAGCCCTCTAGCGAAGTCAAGGCTGTACGAATATGTATGTGGTGCATCGAGATTTCCGAAGACTGTGACAGCCTCGCCCATTAGTATCGGTCCAAACAGATACTGCCCCATGCCGGAACGCGGCCCATAATAGTCTGAGGCCCTCCCGATTGTGGCTTGAATCTTACCGGTCTTATGTGCCTCCATTATCCTGTTGGCCACTTCAGCTCGTGTACGTCCCTTGGGTCCAGTAGCCTTGTAGGGCAGGTCTTCTCGTATTGGTCCCGAAACTGGCCCATACATGTAGAGATTATCACAGAAGACTAGTTTCGCCCCAGCTGAGGCAGTCCCCTCAATGATTCCCTCTGAGATTGGGGGGAAAAGATGCGGCCATTTGTCATAGGGGGCGTTGGCACAGTGGTACACGACAGTTGCTCCTTCGCAGATACGCCGTGCACTGGCATGATCTGTTACATCGCCCTTAACCATCTCGACTCCTGCCGGAACATCGGCTTGCCCGCTTCGGTTCACTCCACGTGCATTCTTTCCACGAGCAGAGAGTTCTCTTATGATCGCGTTCCCAATGCCGCCAGTTGCTCCAATCACAACGTGTAGTTCGTCACTTGTCATTGCCGAATCACTGCTTTCAACTTTCATACTACTATTATTCCTGTCCATATGGGAAGAACGCCATGCGAATGATGATTCCAGGTGTCAGAAAGTATTTCATGGATGTTGGAATGGGGATGATTCAGACAATGTCCTCAGGAGATGCTCTGAGTTGAAGGCGCCGACTTTCGAAGATGTATTGGCCGCAGAGAAGCGTATTAGACCCTACCTGAAACCTACACCCCTAATCAGTTATCCAACTATCAACGAACTGTTGGGGACAGAGGTGCATATCAAGCATGAGAACTGCCAGCCAGTTGGAGCTTTCAAGGTTCGCGGGGGTGTCAACTTGGTTTCACAGCTCTCAAAGGAGGAAAGGGCGCGTGGAGTGATTGTTGCCTCCACTGGGAACCACGGACAGTCCGCGGCCTACGCATCAAGGGTCTTTGGAGTGAGGGCAATCGTGGTGATGCCGGAGAAGTCGAACCCTAGTAAGGTAGCCGCTTTGAAGGCCATGGGTGCCGAGATAGTATACCATGGTTCAACATATGACGAGGCAAGGATTCATTGCGAAGAGCTCTCCAGAAAACAGGGGTACCGCTACATTCACTCAGGGGATGAACCAGACCTGATAGCCGGAGTGGCAACTGAAACCCTTGAGATGCTTCAGGAGGAACCCGGGATTGAAGTGATAATCGTGCCCGTGGGGGGAGGAAGCGGTGCAGCAGGCACTTGTATTGCAGCCAAGTCTATCAAGCCTGAGGTTAAGGTCATAGCAGTCCAGTCCGAGGCGTCTCCAGCCGCCCACGATTCATGGAAACAAGGGGTCATGGTTGAGCGACCCAACCGGACGAATGTTGAAGGTCTCTCAACAGGTACTGCGTTTGAACTTCCCCAGAGAATCTTGAGAGAGCACCTGGATGACTTCATACTGGTCAGCGAAAAAGAGATCATGAGAGCTGTGGTATGGATGCTTCAGCTGGCACACACTCTTGCAGAGGGGGCAGGGGCCGCACCCCTTGCAGCAGCATACAAGATTCGTGAACAACTGACAGGAAGAAAGGTTGGACTGATCTGTTCGGGTGGTAATCTGTCACTCGAGAACCTTCGAAAAGTCCTCGACAGCGTGTCCGGTGAACTTGAGTAACAGTTTCGCTAGTTCAGTTCAAGGAATCGACTTGTGGGTCGATAGTATCTTCCCACTTCTTCATTCTAGTGCTCTTCTGTGATGACTCTCGGTTTCTTCTTCCTTTTGGATAGCGCCCTATCTTGAGCCATTTTCAGTAGATTGTGTGGGGCATGTCCGTTAGCTACCCGACTTCTGTGATATCTTCTCTTGGAGTTAATCTTCATTTCTTCCAATATGGTTGGCTCCATTTTGTGTGAGCGTTGCTTATGGCGCAGTCTCATATACTGCGGCAGTCAAAGAACGGACTTCCTATTATCACCAGAGAAACCAATCTGGTTGTCCTGGGTTCAGTTAACCCGTTTGCTCTTCTCTCACTTTTCGTTGTTTTAAGACCACCAGAGGCCTAATAAACCTGAGTTTTTCCCCAAAATTCACACAATTGCTGCTACTTCTGTCATTGTGAAGTTACTCGAGTGTTGACAACGTTTTTACAGCATTTCACCAACAAGAGATAGCGCTATGAAAAGTCACACAATGTACTTGACCTTCAATGTCCCAGCGAGAATGGACTTTGTTCACATTACACCGCAGGTGCAGAAAGCCGTTGCAGAGAGCGAGATCCGCGAAGGACTTTGTCTCGTCAATGCGATGCACATAACATCAAGCGTCTTCATCAACGACAACGAGAGTGGATTGCACAAAGACTACAAACGCTGGCTTGAGGAACTTGCCCCTCATGAGCCCACCAGCCGCTACCAACACAACCGCACAGGAGAGGACAACGGGGACGCTCATCACAAACGACAGATTATGGGCCGGGAAGGTGTCATCGCTGTCACGGACGGCAGACTCGATCTCGGGCCCTGGGAGGCAATCTTCTACGGGGAATTCGATGGACATCGGGCTAAACGCATTCTAATCAAAATCATCGGGGAATGAACAAGAAACAACTCTTCTCGAAGAACCAATCCGAGCGGTTAGCGTTTCCACTATAGTTGCCCTTCTTGGTCCTAGTTTCACTCAGCCATCTTCTTCAGGTCGAGCTCTCCAACGCGCATCCTAATTCTCTTACCGATCTTCTCGATGCTCTCTCTGATCTCTTTGATCTCCCTACTCCGCTTCTCCAATTCTTCCTTCTTGCGCCGGTCTAGCATTGTATAGTCGCCATAAGCGTCTGCCCACTCTTGCCTAGTTTGACGAATCTGTTTCTTCAAGTGGTCATACATGATTCTCTTCACGTGGATTACGTTTCTCAGATTGAGAAGCTCGGTTTCCATCTCGGACGTGACTTTCGCAAGTTCTTCCTCAGTCTTCTCAAGCTCTTCACGCAGATGAAGCAGTTCGGTCATGGATTCTCCAATTCGGTCCTCCTCAAGGTATCCGGAATCTGCGGACAAGGACGTAACAGGATCAATCTCAGGTTCAGAAGATACGGCCAAATTTTCGCCTTCAACTACGGTTGCCTCATTCTGCGTTGACGGAGTGACGGTACTGATCTCCGGGGACGTGTCCGCATAGGTTGCTTCAGCTGTGTCCGATACATCGGCGGCATATGCTGGACTAGGCGCGTCCTCTACAGGAGTGGTAGTCGTCAGAACACGTTCATGACCAAGGCGCCGTCGCTCTTCATCATCAATCATCATCTTGATCAATCTGTCAAACGCATCATCGATATTCTCGCCTGTCAGGGCAGAGGTTTCGATGAAGATGGATGGTGTGTTCAGCTTCTCGCTGAACATCTTGGTGAATTCTTCGCCCTCTTCAGGTGATACTGTTTCTTCTTCTGGGTACCCTGGACGAAGGTCGATCTTGTTGCCTGCTATTATTAAGGGAGGGAGCTCTCCCATGAATCCATGGGCCTCGACAAGCCACTTTGAGGCATTATCAAACGACTCTCTATCAACCACTGAGTAGACGAGAATCATACCGCTGGCGCCCTCATAGTACCGCTTCCGGAGGCTCTGGAAAAGAGGCTGGCCGGCTATATCCCACACTACGAGATAGGTCGGGACATCCTCGAACCTGGTGGACTTCTGAGCAAAGTCCACTCCCAACGTCGGCAAGTAGCTGGCCTTGAAACCGCCTCTCAAGTACTTTCGGCGAATGCTTGTCTTGCCTACATATCCATCGCCAATTAGACATACCTTGAACTGTCTGCGGAGTATACCGCTCATCAGAGTTTGCTCCTACGTCTTCTCGATGACGGCGCAGCTCTAACCTTCTCTCAACCACTTATAGTGGTATTTCAGATGGCAAAAGTCCGAGAGTCAGTCAATTCAGGCCAGCAAATCCCCTTCACAAACAACTAATCAGGGTCTTAGGATAGTGTTATGAGCCTGAACACGCTGTCTGAATGGTGAACGGGAGCGCACGTAATGAGTAGCCTTTGTCCAGTCTGCGGAGGTCTTGTGCAGAACAGCGAGTCCATTGAGTCTGGAAATGTGTATCTTGTAAAGACATGTCCTGAACACGGTGCCACTAAGACATTGGTTTCAACTGACGCCTCCCACTGGAGCGCGTCTATCAAATACAATCGTCCCGGCACGGCACCTCTCGTGTGGTCCTCCGCACAAAACAGAGGATGTCCTGATGACTTAGGGGTATTTCTGGAATCAGAGCTGCTATCTCAGGAACAAGCGAGATGGCACCCACTATGATCAATGTTGTGCCATTGATCCACATCCAGCCTCTTGTGCTTAAGATGTCCATCTTTACACCTCGGACTTTACGATAGTTAAGTCGCACTTAAGTCTTTTGAACAGCGAGTCACCAAGCTGGCATCTTAGCTGAAAGACATCAATGATTCCTATGGAGGAAATTCAGATTGAACGCGCCAGTAACTCGAGCAGATCATAGACCTCCAGCTGATCTCCTGCTGAGTCCTTCAAGTTCTGTCTACAAAACGGACATGCTGAAACGAGATACTTTGCCTCGGTCTGCTCTGCTTCTTTGATTCTCTCATGTCCGACCTTCAATGCTGAATCAGGAAAGGCAGACTTTAGCCCTCCTCCTGCGCCGCAGCACCATGAGTCCTTACGCGTCCGCTCCATCTCAACCAGCTGAACACCTGGTATTAACTCGAGAACTCTTCGTGGAGGCTCGTACATGTCTGCGAGTCTCCCCAAATGGCAGGGGTCATGGTAGGTGACCTTCCCATCAACCTTGCTATTCAACTTCAGTTTCCCGTCACTCATTAGTCCCTCAATAAACTCAGAAGCGTGCAGTATCTTCAGAGGTAGCTCCCCCACAAGCTTTGGATAGTCCTGTTTGAGCGTCTTGTAGCAACCTGGGCAATGGGTTACAATATTCTTTGTTCCGAGTGATTTGAAGAGCTCAACATTGTGTTCTGCAAGGGTCAATCCTACATCTCTTGCACCTACTCTGAAGCATACTGAGCCACAACACCATTCTTGGGGTGCGACATGAACGCTCACTCCAGCGGCCTTCATGACGTCCAGGAACGCTCTCGAGATCTCTGGTTGTCTGTAAGGGGCTGTGCAACCGGTGAAATACAGAATCTCACTCTCTCCTGAGGTTTCCTGGCCTTGAGGTATCCACTTCAATCTGTCTTCATGCTTCTCCATATACGGGTTGTTTTCCTTCACAATCCAATCCAGAATCTCCTTGTGACGGGGCATCGGTCCCAGCCCGGCCTCAGCCAGGTCAGTCCTAAGGGTTTCAAGAATATCTGTCAACTCCAAATGGATGATTGTGTCGCAGATGGCTTCACAGGATCCGCAAAGGGAACACTCGTAGACCCTTTCAGCGAGCTTACCAGAAGGATCTAACTCCCCCTTCATGAGGGCTCTCGCAATGAGAAGTTTTCCTCTGGCAGTCGAAGACTCAAAACCACCCAGAAATCGAGAGGGGCAACGGTCGTCAGGATGTCCTCCAGCGCAGTATCCGCATCTCCCACACTTCCAAATCTGTTCGTAGTACTCAGAAACTCGCATATCGTTCCCACCCTTCATCGAATCATTATTCCTGGATTTAGTACATTGTTCGGGTCCAGCTCTCGTTTGAATCGCTTAATGAGCTCGTACCAGCCACCAAGTTTGGGGATCGTGTAATCAGTCAAGAACAAATGGTCACCCAGACGCCACGGCATGAAGTCAAGCTCCATGTATCTTCTCGTTAGTTCTTCGGCAGTTTCCCTTACCCGAGGGCGCTCATCAGGATCGGAATATCGGAATTCCGCATAATGTCCCCAGCATCTAGGAACCAACCATCCTCCGAAGCCACACTTTGGAGGTGCCCAACCGTGCTTCCTGACCACAACCTCTTTCCAGACTTCATAGTACTTATGCTGCGAGTAGAGTGGGAAGTACCCTCCAACATAGTCAACCGGGCCTGGCTCAAAGTAGTCAGTCAGGCCACCCCACAGGAAGCCATGATCGCGGTGGTGAGTTTCCTCAGTCTTCTTAGGATCACCTTCCTTTCCCCCTGCCTCATCACAAATGGCTCTTACTCTTTCGCAGCGAAACTCCAGTTCCTTGTCAGTATAACCATAGGTCCAGACCCTCACTTCTACTCCCGCATCCAAATCGGCCGCCTTGCCATATTCCAGATGCCAGGCCAACTCATCACCTACGGGCCTGGTAACCTCATCTCCAACTTTCTCTATGTCCTCAAACCGATCGAACTCGTAGAACAGGTATGCGTCGAGTGGAATCGGAGAAACTCTTAGGGTGACTTCCGTGATGACTCCCAACTCACCACCTGAGCCAATAAAGAAATGGGTCAAGTCTGGTCCTATCCCCCGATTCTCGAAGGGTCTAACTCCGAGGTATTCTAAAGCCGCCGTCTTCACTATCTCTCCAGTGGGCAAAACAACCTCCAAGCCTAGAACATCCCATCCCAGTCTTCCGCGCTTCGTGATTCCGATTGAGCCTGAACCTATCTTCGTGATGCTAGCCCCAATCGTTATGGTTCGGCCGCCCATCTCTCTGGGGTCGCATGTTAGGCCGCGCTTCTTGAGTTCACTTCGAAGCTTGAACCAAGTACATCCTCCTTGAACCGTTGCAGTCAGATTTCTCTCATCGATTTCCACGATCTGGTTCAACTCAGTCATGTCCATCAATATCCCGCCCTGCAATGGAAGCCATTCTCCCCAGTGCGAGGTGCCGCCTCCTCTGATGTAGATGGGTATCCTATACCTGTTCGCAACTTTGACTATGGTTGAAACCTGCTCTTTCGTGCCGGGTCTGACAACAAACGAGGCTCTCTTCTCAGGTGCTGAACTCAAGTCTCGAGTATAAGCTTCAAGATCAAAATCCTTGTCAGAAACGTTCTCTTGCCCAACTATGTTCTCCAGAGTCTTGTAGATGAATCCATGAAATTCAACCATGTCACATCACCTAGTCACGTCCAAACCAGTAGCGCTCGTTTGCTGTTATTTAAGTGGTGTGAATCAAGGAGTTGGAAGAACGCCCTGCCATTCTCATTGAGGCCTACGCCTCTGGACATGTGTTGGGTCCAAACCATCCGTCAAGTCATGGATAGAGAAGTTTCTATGTTCTCTACTTCGCGCTTGAGCCTAGTCTAGGGAAGAATCTTCCTGTTCGACTCATGTAGCTCAGATACTGCTCACCAAAGCCGTCTTCTGAGGAGAGAAGCTTCTCCTCGAGTCGAGCTCTGTGCACATAGAATCCTGCGGCCGCCACGAGATTGACGAAGAGCAGAGCGTTGAGCAAGATGAAGGATACTGCTAGTGCTACTAGAAACTGGGCAGTGTACCCTGGATGACGTACTCGTGCGTATGGGCCGGTTTCAACCAAGACGTGGTCTTCTGCTACCGCCACCTTACCAACGTCAAACTTGCCAAGATGTCTAGCGCTCCATATGAGAAGGGCCCCTCCTCCCACGTAGAGAACCATGCCAATTACTTGTACAAACGTGTCGCCCAGGAAGTAGAGATTCAGTACTGTTTCGTAGATCGCCCCAGGCAGGACTACAAACAAGATCACTGCGATGAGTGGAATCCCGATAGCCACAAGTCCTCCAACTACCTCAATTGAAGTGGCAATGGGAACCTCCGTCTTCGTTTCATAGGATTCAGTGACTTTTCCGCCTGTGAAGTTCACTACGTAGATCAACAAGAACGACGAGGCGAGAAGAACTCCTGCGATTATCCTTAGCGTGAACACGTCAATCATGGAACATCCCTCTTACAGATTATTCGTTACTTCTTCCAAACTAATAGACATTCACTATAGTTAAGTCTTTTGATAGTTCTTGAATAGCACAAGAGGGCCAAGGCTAGGTTCCCTTTCTCCCGATGCACAATACGACACCAAAACTGTCTCTCGGAGTATCCTTCCCTAGGAGTATCTTCTGTAGTTGATTGTCACGACTCAGGCGCTCTCTGATTCTTTTGCTGAGCATCATGTGATAGAGTGCCTTCAGGCTCACTTTCACTACTCCAGTTCTTCCGACAACTTCCGTCCATTGTCCAGCCTTCAAAGTCAGATCAACCTCCTCCACAAGAACGTCTTGAAGCCCATTCATGTAGAAGTAGTTCCTCCATTCTGATTGCGTTGGAATTGTCACCGGGAGCCCGACGTTCTCTGAGAGTAGTCTTTCTGCCTCCTTCAGTTTCTCTCTTGCCTCCGTCGAAACGTCTTCTGTTGCAAAGGCCTCGCTCAGACCCACACATCCGCCAGGTCTTACGACTCGCGCGAACTCACTCAGAGCTCTCTCCTTGTCCATGAACAGGACAACCGACTCAGTCAGTAGCACATCAAAGGTGTCATTCTCGTATGGGATATCATGGGCGTCAGCCACTACGAACTTGACACGGTCCTGCAGTCCCATGATTTCGGTCTTCTCTTGAGCCATTGCGATCAACATCTCAGAGATGTCCAGACCGACGACCTCACAACCAACCTTCTGTGCAATGTGGCGTGTACTATGTCCTGTTCCACATCCGACAATCAGTACCCTCTTCTCCGAGTCAATCTCGCAAAGCTCCACAAGTCTGTCAGTTGATTCCATGCCTCCCCACCGGAAATATGGCACCCCAATGTAGGCCATGAACTCATAGTGGCCCAACTCAGCCACTTCTGCACGTTTCAGTTTCTTTGTCTTCACCACTTTTAGACGTCTCCGAGAACTAAATGAGCATTTGCTCAGATAAGGCTTGTTATATGAGTAGTCGCTCATATACGAATCTTCTTATGACTCAGTCATCACTCCACTATTGGTCTGAATGACGGAGAGAGAAAGGAAATTCAAGCGTGACAAGGAGTCCAAGATTGAGAGTGTGATCTCTGCTTGGAATGAGCTAATCTCCGAGAGAGGTTATGCCGGGTTCAGCATCAATGATGTTCCTGAAAGAGCTGGTGTCAGCATTGGGACCATCTATCGCTACTTCCCAAAGGGTAAGGTTGACATTCTTCGTGAAGCAATGAAACGAAATGTTACTCTTTTCATGGATGTACTGAATCTTGACACGATTGATGAGTCCGAATTCGCTGGTCTATGGAGAGAGGTGATTCGTAGATACATTGAGATCCGCCGGGAAGACTTGCTGTTCGGAACCGCGCTCAGAGAAACCAGTGTGGTGAGCCCCGAACTGACTAGAGATGCTACTCCAATTGTGGTCGGTTTCTATGGGCGCTTTGCTGAGAGATTCCAGAGATTTAGTTTCTTCAAGAACTGGCCTCAAGAGAAACTGATGCTCAGGATACATACTGCGTTCAGTTTGATGGGCATGATCCGAGAGATGCATCTCCGGCGTCCATTGTTTGAGTCTGATGAAGAACTAGTACAATACCTTCTTTCCATTGTCCTCTTGACATTCGAAGTGCCTGCGCAGACGGATTAAGAGTCTAACGCAAATTATACTCCAAAACATTCCAATGCATTTTTATTTCGAAATGTAACCGTAGTTGGAGGAGAAAACGCGTGTCACTTGCTGGATCATGGCCTAGTCGCAATGCATCCTAGCATTTGGCTATGTACGGAGGTCCGGTAGCCTTCATTCCATGCCGGCCGAAGAAAAGGAGGAGATTCCCTTGCTGAGGAGAGAATATGTAGGCATTCTTGTGATAGCTATCCTATCTGTTTCGGCTTTCAATTTGACTAGTGGCGTAATCACACGTGCGCTCGAAGGGCCCCAATCAACTCAGACTGCAATAGAATTCTCGAGGCAGATTGAAGCGTTCGCTGATGACGTACCTGTTGTCATTAGGTTCAGCGAGGAGCTTAACGATGAGATTGCCTTTGAGCTTCATAATCTGGGGATCCGTTTTAGCTTTGGAACTCCTTCACTCAGTTCAGTTGGACCATACTTTCTGGTCCGGGGTAGCTCAGAATCCCTCAAAACGATAATTGCGAGGGGGCTGGTGAGTGAGATCAAACTCCAGACTAGTACTAACCACCTTCATGCACCCAGAGATGTATCAATGCCAGAGATTGATGCAGACAGAGTCTGGAGCAAGCTTGACAGAATGGGCAAGAATATCACAGGCGAAGGAATTCTGATTGCAGACTTGGACTCTGGGGTCGATTGGTGGCATCCGGACCTTTGGTTTGCAGACGGTGGAGAGTTTGACTGGTTGGATGTCAATGCAAACAGTACTTTCGAATATACTGACGCCGTAGACAAAGACAGTAGTGGGACTCCTACCTCCGACGAGATGATTGGGTACGTCGACACTGACCAAGACGGGACATTCAATGCTTCAATTGACTGGGTATGGAATGACCTGAATCAAAACACAGTAGTTGAGCTGGGAGAGCCGTTCTATGTGGTAGATGATGCGAACGGGAATGACGTTCTTGATGTTGGAGAGAAGCTCGTTTTGCTACAGACTCCCAAGACGAAGTATATCGTCGAAGGAGACCCAGACCCCCTTGTCCCACACGTGATGTGGGAACGAGGTGTCAACTTGACCAGTACCACACATGTCGACACAGACGGTCACGGTACTGCTGTTGCAGGGATTCTCCTGGGTGGCCAGCCACGGTATAGGAAGTACGTCGGAGCTGCTCCAGGTGCGGAGCTCATGATGATTAAGGTCTTGGGAAATCCGAACTTCACCCTCACCCTTGAGGAGGGTCTTACATATGCGTACAATCACGGTGCAGACGTTGTCTTGATAGAAGTCGGACAATGGGTGGAGGTCTTCCTTGATGGTTCATCTGCAGTGGAAACGCTCATTGACCAGATGGTCAGCGATGGAATTCCAGTAATTGTTCCCAGTGGTAATCTCGGCGGCAAGGATAGGCATGCGAAGTTCGACACCCCAGGTGGCTTCAACTTTGTAGCCTTCAGTGTGCCACAGGTCCAGCCACTTGATGAACCGCCTGAGCGGGTCTTCATCACGATTCTGTCAGTCAATAAAACTGACTTCACCAAAGGGAATTTCTCAATCTTTGTGCCTGATGGGGTGGGAGGATTAAGTACCGTCTTCCTTCATCCCAATCACGGGCATCGGAATTGGGGCTATGACAACGATCCTGTCACAGGAGTCGACTTCTCATCCTACACAGACCAATCGAGCAGGGGTACCTGGATGATGCATATTGAGATGTGGAGGGTTGGAGGTCTCCCGGCATCGCCACCATTGAGAGAGTATGTTCTCGGTGTCGACCTCACAACAACTGTCACCGTGCACTGCTATATCGCTGACTCAGCGACTGAATGGACTGGTGGTGCAGTATGGACTCCACCTGCCGCTCCGTGGATAGACAACAGGTTCCTCATCTCGCACCCATCAACTGCTGACAAGGCACTCAGCGTAGCATCCTACCACACTCGTTCATTCTATGGGACCATCGGTGACATAGCATCATACTCGTCAGTTGGACCTCGGATTGATTGAGTTTCGAAGCGGGGTATAGCAGCCCCAGGAGGTCAGGACACAATCTCGGACTACTCTAACGCCTCCACATGGGACTCGAGCTGGTTTGCTGGTCCGGGTGGAATACTTCCGTTGAATCCTCTTTTCGGAGGATATAGGCTATTCAGTGGGACTAGTGCCGCTGGGCCTCATGTCGCCGGGACCGCTGCACTGATGCTTCAGGTTGCTCCTGCAGCTAGGAATGACCTTCAAGATTTGATGGAGGCTACAGGACGGGGCGATGGCTTTACGGGATCTCTTCCTAGTCCGACTTGGGGTCACGGGAAGCTGAATGCCACCGCTGCAGTTGAGATATTAGCCCCCATAATCGACACACCAATTCATAGCCCACCGAGCCCAACTTCCTCGGATATGGTGACGGTTGCAGTGAACGTATCTGACCCATTTGGCATTGGCAATGTTATCCTCTCATACAACGATGAGGTACAGTGGCATAATCTCACGATGAGCTCGATTGGTTCAACCTATCAGGCCACCATTCCAAGCCATCAAGCAGGGACAAATGTGACCTACAGGGTCTATGCAAGTGATAATGTGGATAGCTGGGCCGTTTCTGCAGATTACTACTACATTGTGCAGGCATCTACTACGACCACGACAACCACTACAACAACCACCACAACAACTGGGCCAACAACCGGACAGCCAGACATTCTGCTGATATTGGCCATTGGAGGAATTGGAATCATAGCTGTTGTGATTGTGCTGGTGATATTACGGAGAAGGTCAGGATAGAACACTCATTCAGTATCTCCAAAGAATCCGATGTGTCATCTCATATCACATTGATGACTAACTGAGGCCAACTGCTGGTTCCATCAAGATACGAGCTATCCGTTTTGATTTGCTGATTGTCATTTATGTCTGTAGCTCTAATCTGCAGAGTGATTTGACCAACATTGGAGAAACTAACATTGATCTCCCAAAACACCCAAACATTGTCTGCATCGATTTGCTGAACTATTGATGCATCGGTCCATGTCAACCCATCATCTATTGTATACTCTACTTTCTTTACTCGGGTGCCTCCGAATGCGCAGCCTCCAACTCTGAGATTCTGACTCACATTCACAAAGGCTGTTCCGTCAGGAAAGAAGATCTTTGAGTCGATCTCCATGGGTGGTGAGGTATCCCATCCGCGGTCCTGCCAGTAGTCTTCGAGAGGCCTGTCAATGACTTCAATCTCAATCACCCAAGCAGGTTGTTTGACACCGTAATATCCCGGATTGAGAATTCGCAGAGGAAATCCATGCAAAGGCGGAATCTCCACCCCGTTCATATACAGGGCTCCAATCACTCCATTGTTCTCTAGTTGATCTAGCGTGTGCGATGCATAGTATCCGTCAGCAGCCATGTATCTGACACCAGTTGCACCCTCAGAGATGCCTAGTGATTCCAACAAGTCAATCAGGACGAAGCCTTCCCACACGGCAGTTGATACGAGTTTCCCATTCTCGCTATTGCCAATACATTCGATAGTGAGAGGCAGCTCAGTCAGATTCAGTGACTGCAACTCGTCCAAAGAGAAGCTTGTTGGATTATCGATGAGCCCCTTTATCTCAAGTCGATAGGTGTCCCGGTCGATATCAGGGACAGCTCCAATTCGAGTCACGAAATAGTCTTCATTCTTAGTGATGAAGTCTGGAAACTCTGAAGAAAGGTCGCCTGGAGCCGGTGACCATAGATTCGCAGTAATTACTATGCCAACTACTACGACTATTACGATAATGACTCCTGCTAGTGTCTTTGGATTTTTCTCCATAGATATAGGATTGGAGTCCTGAATGTATTATCTATTATGGAGCATCTCCAATTCGCCCCACGACCAACAGGCCACTCAGAAAATGCTCTTCAGGAAGATGTATATACGAAATAACTATTGTTAATAGATGGTTGCATTTTGCATATCTTAAGAGCAACTAGAGTTGATACTATGGGAAATCATATCGGTCATGAAGAGCAATCTCAAGAGAGCGGTCCGTTGTCATCAGAGTCTAGTTCGCACAAGGAATCCCTCTTGAGCACAATCGCAGAGATGGACTTGGCCTTTGCACAGGACCGTGGCTCGGACGTAAGTGATTTCTTCGCTGAAGAAGCACGACTCATGTGGCCCAATAATGAGGACATTGTGGGTCGAGAGGCCATACGAGAGGCCTTTGTTGGCTTTGTATCAGAGTACACGACAGACTCATGGGATCCGAAACGGGAGTTTATTGAAGTATATGAACGCCATGCCTATACACTTGGAAGCTTCATTGAAACACGAACCACACGTGATGGGGGTCCGACAGAGAAGGTATACGGACGACTCCTGGAGATCTGGCAACTCTCATCCGACGGCAAGTGGGAGATCATACGTCTCATGACCGGAAGGTATGCTGATACTGAATTGCTTGAGTGATTCGTTCTCAAACCAATAGAACTGCACTTCAGAAGAAGGGCAAAGTCACTTCTGCCTAAGGAAATAGGTGAAGTGAGGAAACAAGCCTTTCTCAATCCATAATCCGGTGTCCCGAAGGCCTTGCGCAAAAATGAAGGGCTAAAATGGTTGGTCCATTTGAGAAGGACAAGGATTGATGAAGAGAGCGTGGATAGGCGATGAACTCATCCTGGATTGTACTATGTATCAGTCTGATAGCAGTCAGTCTTGTCCTTATTCAACCGATCCCTGCTCAACATGACCTCAACCAGAATGGCTTGTCATCAGGCCATACTCAACGTTCGCCTCCAACACCAGCTCAAGAAGTTGGAACCATTAGGTCATTTTGGACACTAGACTATGACGAGGATGTCTACTATCTGTTGGACGCCTATCTGCTAGCAATCGGAAACCATTGCTATGTCTACATAGATTACCTCGTGATTGACATAATCGGGGGAGAGGAGGCCTCGGATAGAGCTGAGCTCTACAGGGACGAGTTTGACTCCAACATCTATCCTCGAGTCACTGAATTTGCAGGAAACCCCGATGGCACTCTTGGGGACATAGATGGAGACCCAAGGATCTTCATCCTGATTATGGAGAATCGCTGGAGTTGCTATCGTCAGTCAAATGAGGTCGAGGGTCCTTACTCGAACATGTGCGAGATGGTCTACATCTGCTACCGCACGAGCAATGTCCTGAATACCATAGCACATGAGTTTGGCCACTTGGCCTGGTTCAACTACGAGTTTGATGAGGTGCATTTCATTCTTGAGGGGATGGCTGAGTATGCCACCTATTGTGCAGGATATTTGCCTGAAGACAACAAGACGGTTCGAGTTTCGCATTTCCTCAATGACCCTGATGACTCGCTCATCTACTTCGAGATTGAACCGCAGGACTACGGAGTTTCCTACCTGCTTACATTCTATCTGGCAGAGCAATATGGTGTACAATTCCTTAGCAGCTTAGTACAACATGAAGACGACGGGGCCTTGGGATTGGAAACGGCACTCGAGGACGCAGGTCACAATACGTCATTCAATGATCTCTACCTAGATTGGATGACTGCTTTGACAATTGATGAAGAGGGGTTCGCAAATGACCGCTATTGCCTCCACGACATGGATGCCACAATTCAGGAGTACAGAACCATCGATTCCCTACCGTATCAAGAAGACAATGTGCCTCTGTACTGCTATGGTTCCAAGGTATACCAGATCACATCTCCCCCGGACTGTTTCAGTGTCGAAGTGAGTCAGCCAGGCGACGGGGTTACAGGTCTCTCGGTTGCATACGTCGATGCCCTCGGATGGCATGTCCGGCAGTTGCAGGCGCAGGGACGGGCAATCATGAAGGTGTCTGGAGAATCGATAGTTTCAGTCCATGTAGTCGTAAGCTACCTGTTTGATGAAGCACCAACCGGTGACATCGATTTTGGTTCAGGCTTTCAGGAAACAGTCCAGGTACTAATAGTCGAAGAGGGGGCAACTGGTACTAAAGCAAGAACTGCAACTGCTATCGACCGGTTGCTACTCATGTTGACCAGCGGCATGTCCTTCGCTGCTATGGTAAGTGTGTTAGTTCTGCTCCTAAGAAAGAACGGATATGCAAGTCGATTGTAGCTCAGAACTACCAATTGCTGACTAGTGGGATTCTAGCATCTGTTGTCAAGTTCAGACCTAGTTCTTTCAGAGCTTTCTCACATCCACGTCCAACAAGATGAGTACTATGCATCTCACATCCATTTAGGTCTGTCAAAGCATTGATACATTCTGCAGCGTTTGGATTGAATACAGCACTTACTGC
>CAYFTD010000223.1:0-3246 GCA_964345915.1 uncultured archaeon | reverse complement strand
ATTCTGTCTGAACTTGGTGCAAGAAGGCGTCGAACGGTTAGACAGAGGTCTGTTCACTACCTCTAAGCAAACAAGGTGATGAGTTTGGAGGTCTTCGACGATGCTAGT
The DNA here is from genome assembly GCA_964345915.1 of uncultured archaeon. Classification (GTDB taxonomy): domain Archaea; phylum Asgardarchaeota; class Thorarchaeia; order Thorarchaeales; family Thorarchaeaceae; genus SMTZ1-83. The sequence continues at coordinate 3,138 of CAYFTD010000223.1, read as the reverse complement.
AGTCTGAAGATAGGGACTTCATACTAAAACGGCTACATGTCCTTCCAGTCCTCGCGCTTCTTGAGAATCTTGATTAGCTTCTGGAACTTCTCAGGAGAGATCTTAGCTAGTTCCTCAAGGTCAACTTGACTCATTGCTTCCAGACGTTTGTACCGAAACGCTTCTCTAACGTATACCGGAAGGGCACGAATCAGTTCTTTCTTCGTGGTGGGCTTAGGGACGTCCTGTAGCGCTCCGGGTATTGCCTTCGATGAATCTTCTATGTCAATTCTGTCTGTTCCTGCCTTTTCTGACATTGAGTCTATCAGTTCCTCAAGCTGCTCCGGCGTAAGTCTTGACAGGTCCTCCAGGTCCTCGACACCAAGCTGCCTGAGCTCTTCTTCAAAGAAGTGATCCCTTACATGAGTTGGAAGCGCTTGAATCCAATCTTCCTTAGTGATGGGAACACTTCTTGTGAGGGACTCCTCAATCTCATCTAGCTTCCTCAAAGCGTCAGACATCATGCCACTGAGCCCTTCTCCTGGTGCTCCCTCGGAATCGTCAGTTTCCTTTGTTTCATTGAGTTTGGATTCGGAGATTGCCTCCTCGACCTCCTTGACGAAATCCTCCATGGTCCCCTCGTCTGCAGTGTCTTTTGAACGTTCAGAACCAGTCCCTTCGACTTCCTCGCCTGAATCTTCAGGGGCAACCTTTTCAGGCTCTACCAACTTGTAGAAACACCTTCTTGCTTGAAACTGTGCTCTTAGTGCTGTCCGGACAATATATCGGTATTCTGTTTGGACTTTGCGTTATTATGGAGCTGTTAGCCAGCCTTGACCCATCTGGCATAGGTAGTACGCTTCTTTGTTCGGGGAAACGTTAATAACCGCTGTACATTTCGTGGCTCAACGCGCAGAGCAGATATGCTACGCTACATCTTGGCGATTCGGGATGTCATATGAAAAACGGCAAAGTCGCAGCAATGGCGTTCATGTTGGCACTCGTCATTCTGGGCGCTGTTGCGGTACCAGTAACAGCCAATCCGGCGAGTCGCCGACAATCATTACGTGCATACATCGATGCCCACTATGATGCCGTTGATGGAGGATACATCTTTCCGGACTCAGAATTCTCACAGACCGAGCCAACCTTCGCCGCTACTGCCATATTCTACGAATGGGAGCTGATTGGCGTCAGGCCTCCAATTGTTGACTGGGTGAAGATGACCAACTTCACAACAAAGCTGCAGCGCGTCGACGATCCGGAAACCAAGGAACAATACGGCGGGTTTGCAGAATCAATCTTGGTTTCATCCGAAGTAGGCCAGAAGGAAACCCATGACGCGGTCAATCTATTCGGCATGCTTGAGCTCCAGTCTGATATACCAGGCATTCTTGATAACACAATAAACAAGACAGCAGTCCTCATCTGGATCAATGAAACTCAGTCATTATCAGGCGGTTTTGGCAGCGAACCAGGAACCCCTCCAGATATGATTTCCACATTCTACGCGCTTCACACAATGGACAAGCTCATTCAGGATTTGCCTGGAGAAACATTAGACGGATGGCTCTTCGACAGAACAAAGACGGTCGATTGGATTATGAGCTCCATGGAGGGCGATGCATTCAAGCTTAGTCCGGCCTCGAGTATACCAGGCGTTGCGCCCACAGCTGCTGCAATGATGGCCCTAAATATCCTGGAGTCACTTCCTGCATCAACAGTACGCCAGAATATCCTGGACTGGACCCTAGACAGACAGGTAACGTCGTCACTTGCAGGCACGTTGATTGGTGGTTTCGAAGAGAGTGTCAGCACAAATGACACGAATATTGCGAGTACCTACTGGGCTCTCGAAGTATTAGATACATTCGGAATCGTTGACCAAGTCGATGATGAGATTGCAGCCAGGTTCATCTCGGACTGCCAGGCAGCCGATGGAAGCTGGGGACTAGTGCCTGGTTTTGAAGAGGGTCAGTTGTATTTCGGATACTATGCTGTCAGGTCACTGAGCATCCTCGGTCAAGGCGACATACTGCTGGAGGAGGATCCGAACAACTTGCCGCTGCCGCTCTTCGACTGGCGAATGCTGTTGGCCGTGATCGTCATTGTAGCGGCTGCCGCTGCAGGGTTCGTTTCAGTCCGAATGGACTAGTGTGCTTCAATAGGTTTATCTCAAACCAGAAGGGGTATCCTGTTGGCTACGGTTCTGACGAACCACGATGACAGGTGCTACAAATGCCAAATCCAGAGATTGATGATGAGGACATATCCAGATACAAGAGAGGTTTTGAGTGGTTTTCCCATCTAGTAAAAGAGGATGTATCTGGGGAGCCCTGGCGTCGATTGGGAGTGATGTCCTTCTATGATGCTCCATTCGCAGAGAGCGATCGGCTGTACCTGTCGCCGAAACAAGTGATGCTCACCATGGCGGGTGAAGCGAAGAAGAAGGAACAGGGATTGGTGTTTGTGGTCGATGCCCTTGAGAAGGGAGAGATGGGCCTGAGTACGCAGGCCGGTTTTGACCAATTTATGGAGGAATTCACCGATATCTTTCCTCAATCAGTGAGGTTCTATTTCGGCCCCAAGGACTCTGACCGGACATGGCTACACGAATACCCCTCACTGAGAATGCCCTTTGAATGGCTGGTCAAGAGGCCCAATGTCCTTGCCCAAGTGCTCTCAGATGCTTCGCCTGTCGGAGAGAGAATCGGACCTGGAGACGCTTCATTCGAAACGGTTGAAGGCCTCATCGAGGTGCTTGTGGAGAAGCTCGGTCCTCCATCACTTACGGAGGAGGTAATGAGTAAGCTCCGTGACGCTGAGGCAAGCGAATATGCTGGAGAAGCTGTGGGTCTAATGAACGTGTTCATTAGTACTGCAACTGCTGTTTCGAGAGGGGTGAGATATCTAGGCAAGTTCATGAGCCTCATTCGAGATCGTCGAAAGCAAGAGGTCAAAGATGTATACCAGGATTGGACCAACAGAGTCACCGAGGGATATTCGCAGGAGAATCTCGAGAAGTTCTTCAGTCTAGACCCCGATTACAAGTCAGAACTGATTGAACCCGTTTCAGAGTTCGTGCCAGTTCTCTTGGTGCTCGAAACGAGAGGCACTCTCTATGACCTATTCCTCCCATTGGTGCTTCAGCATTTGGTG
>CAYFTD010000222.1:0-7093 GCA_964345915.1 uncultured archaeon | reverse complement strand
CATGCCGCTGCTGTATCCAGTTGTGACTAGCCCGACTGAAACCAAATGGACCTGGTACACACCAGTCTATTGGGCCCAAGGCTTCTTTGATGAAGACGCCGATGAGTTCTTCCTTTCTGACATGCGACTATATGCACTGGCATTGGTGGATGCTTCCAACATAGACAAGTTCTACATCCAGATACTGGGCGGGGTTTACTCGGGAGCTGCGCTCGTACAGACTACAAGAGCAGGATACGTCAATCTCTTTGGTGGCTCGATTGGGCCTGGACTTGATGATGCCTTTGAGCTCAACGGCACGGTTGCCAATAAGACCTCATATGTCGAGGATGGTGACACACACTTCGTGCTTGGAACGGACAACTCGACGTATCCCTACATTGAAGGCGCCCGGGCATGGATGAATCTGACAGATTGGTATGTCCTTCTGAATCTCAACCCATTGGACAGCTTCAAAGCCTCAATCCAAGAAGTAGACGGACAATATCGTATTGTGGCAATCGTGAAGAACTGAGGACTCAGAGAGTGGTGGCGTCCTCATGCCACCGCTCACCATTCTTTCTTGTGCTTCACACTTGTCTTCATATCACTTGCTAGTCGATCAACAATCAAGTGCTATAGTCTATTCTGAGCCTGAAACTCCTTGAATACCTCTCTCTGTATTAGGAATCTTAGAATCTCGGCTGTGCCTCCACCAATCGTCATGAGGCGTGCGTCTCTGAAGAATCTCTCCACAGGATAGTCAGTAGTGTAACCAGTTCCACCGAGGATCTGAATCGCATTATTGGCAATCTCAATTGCAGCCTCAGTGGTGAATAGCTTGGCTATTGAGGCCTCCTTCGTGATATTCTCTCCTCGATCGTACATTCGTGCGGCGGTCAAGGTCAATGCTCGACCGGCTTCCAGCTTCATGGCCATGTCTGCAATCTTGAAGCTTACTCCTTCGAAAGCTCTGATTGGTCTGCCAAACTGATGCCTCTCATTTGCATACTTGACGGCAATCTCATATGGTGTTCTCCCGTAGCCAATGGCCTCTCCCGCGATCGCTGTTCTCTCGCTGTCAAGCTCATCCATGAGAATGTGGAAGCCCTCGCCTGGTTTTCCGAGGAGCATTCCTTGTGGAACTCTAACGTCCTCAAGCTTCAGCCAAGAAACTCTCGCAGATTTCATTCCGAGCAGATCGTGATCTTGAACGACTGTGAAACCATCAGTCTTGGTGTCAATAATGAATGCACTCATTCCGTCTTTTGCCTTAACGTTAGGATCAGTAATTGCAAAGGTGCACATATAGTCGGCCACACTGCCGTTTGTTATGAAGCGTTTCTCGCCATTGAGCACCCATTCTTCACCATCCTTCTCGGCACGGGTCTTCATCCCAGCGGTGTCAGACCCCACATCGGGCTCGGTGATACCGATGGCACCTATCTTCTCCCCCTTGATTATGGGTGTGAGATACTTCTTCTTCTGTTCCTTTGTGCCGAACTTGCTGATTGGCATTCCATAGAGCGTTGCTGAAGCCATTCGTGCCATATCGAGACCAGCATTGACGGCGCTAACCTCTTCAGCAACAATGATCTCAAAAGAGAGCCCTCGCTCCGAGCCGCCGACCGACTTCTGATGGTGAACACCCATGTATCCGAGCTCACCAATCCTCTTGATGAGCTCCCGCGGATAAGGACCCTTATCGATCTCATCAGCGATAGGGGCAATCTCCTTCTGACAGAACGCCCTCACTTCTTCCCGAAATTTGATTTCCTCCTCTGTCCAGAGGACATCGCTTAGATAGTCACCCATTGTAGACACCCATATGTTTCAAGACTGTCTCTCTCTTAAATCACTAGCTAGAAACGCCACACATCCCATCAAGTCAGAATGGTGAAAGAGAGTCTTCCATCTGGTCCACTCTCAAGCTCGACTGGCGCACCAATCCGAATACTTTCAATGTCGTCCTTCCTGCCAGTCGACAGAACAACGGCACTCTGTTCAATCTCTACCAGGGCCATCAAGATAGGTGGTTTGAAGCCTTCCGGCGCGACTTCCAAGACTGTGTAGCTCAATACGGAGCCATGACCGTCCATGTCCAATGATGTCGTTTCACCAGCTCCTGGACCACAATAAGGACATATGCGTCTAGGGGGTATTATCACCTTTCCGCACAGGTCACATCTCGCTGCCTTGATTCCCATCATCCTCAACTGGTCAGGCCTAACTGGTGAGGTCTGAAAAGAGTTGTGTCCAAGGATGACTAGAGGTGGCGAATCTTGAGCGTCCGAAGTACAGACTTCATCTGCTTCTTGACAAACCTTCTGAAGGTGTGGTCCTCGGTCAAGTGGATGACGGTTCGATCCGAAAGATCGTCAAGGTTTCCTTCTACCCTCACGACCTCACCCAAATCCTTGAGGTCAGTCTTGAAGACCTGATGGATGACATGATTAGAGAAGCCCTCATTCCGATATACAGGGAATATCTGGCCCTTTGTGGCATTCCCTCCTAGCTCCAAAAGTGTGAGTACAAGAAGCCAATGATGCCATGCTAGCGTATGGTTCTCGAGGAACTTCATTGCTTCGTCAAGAGTTCGAGTCAAAGGCCTGCTATTCTCCTTCTGTCGGTTTCACTGTACTCCATTTGATTACTCGTCGCTTCACATGGCTGCAACTGGATGACCCAATGCGATAAGCTTTGACGCATTATCTCTCAAATTGTCAGAGACTTGCGAAGCCTCCTGTATCATGGACATAAGCTGCTTTCGAAACTCTGAGGGCTCCAACTCCCCATTGTCCAGACTGGCTGTAAGGTCTGTCCTCCTCTGCTGAAGCTCCCTCCGTCTCTGGAGGAGATCTCGTCGTTCGATGAGCAGTGCATTGACTTCGGTCGAATCCTCTGGACCAAATGCTTCCAAAGTTGGTCTTGGAGGTGTTATTGGAGCGGGACCTTTTGAAGTCATGATCTCTCGAGCCTTTATTCTGCTCTTTTCCTCAGGCTTCTTCTTGCGTCTCCATCTATCGAAGATCCCCAACTCTCTTCACCTCTCTTCACAATCAGTAATCATCTTACTCAGCCGCCAAATCTCCAACCATCTTGAAGTCAATCGTTTCAAACACCAAACCCTTTAGCAGTTCCAACCAGCGATCTCTGAAATCACGGTTGTTTGCCTGCATGCCGTAGGCCGGGACATCTAGTTTCTGTGATACTTCCTCAGGCGAGAGGGCACCTTCCAGGTCCTGTTTATTTGCTACGGCTATAGTGCGAGCAAAGGGAAGTTCCCTCTTGAGAACTGGGTAAGCAACTCTCTTAGTCCATTCAGCATTCTCCTCAGTTGAGTCTGAAACGATAACAACCACACTTCCAGCTCGAACTATCTTGCTCCACTCCTGAACGAATCGGTCCTGACCTCCAAGATCGAAGATACTAAGCAAATAGGGATCGAAGTCAGCCTTAAGCAGGGCCTTGTCCGCGAAGAACGTGGGTACGTATTCTTGAGGCGGGTCCTGTGATGGCAGAGTTGCCAATTCAAGGAGAGTCGTCTTACCGGCTCCACCGTGTCCTGCCAAGGACACCTTCACCGGGATTCTACTTACAACGCTTCTGAACCCGGCTCCGACAGGTGAGAAGTCTGAGGACTTCCAGTTCCCAGTCTTGAGGTCTCCTTCGTAAACTGTCATAAACCGGGACACCATTCTCATCAGAGCCTCTTCCACCTTATGCAGTGAGGATTGCCTATCCATAGTCAGAATGAACTGTGTATCGTGACTGTTCATGTAGACATAGCGATACCGTTCAATCTCCATGGCGTCTATCTTCCACTCTTGGAGCTTCTTTGCCGAAGAAGAAACCAGCATCATGACACGGTCGGATTCAAGATCCTTGTTGGGGAGAATGATGTCTTTAAACAATACCTGTTCATCCTTGAAGACATGAATCTCCCTAATCATCTATGAATGCCTCCATCTTATCCAGGATCTCTTTGTCCCAGACTCTTGCATCTATTCCATCTCTCCAGGGCCTATGGCAATAGACTGACTAGGATGTGACAGTTTTAGCACTTCCAAGTAGTGTATCGCTTGACGGCTTGATATCTCCTCATCATTGTAGAAGTCGACTGTGCGTTGTATCAGCCACTCGGGATACACAGTCGCAACCCTGGGATTGCATTTCAGCAATACGTGCTCTTGCTTCTCGTCATCTTTGGCTCGAAAGATGATGTCGGCTTCCTCTAGCTCCTTCAGTTTCTTTCTGACTTTCGCCTTAGGCATCTCCAGCGTTTCAAGCAGCTCGTCAGCAATTCGAGGACGAGTGCGGAGCAACTGAACTATTTCATAGGCGTCTATGTCAAGTACATGCTTTGCGAGATCGGAGGCTTCAGACCAGATTGCTTCAAACAGGTCTTCTCTCAGCTTCGCGATGTAGTTGTCATGATACTCGGATACAGCATCCAAAAAGGGACCGGCAATCTCTCCAGGGATTTCTCCAGACCTTACTGCTTGAATGGTTTCCGTGGAAACGTTACGAAGAAGGAATACTGCCCTTGTGAGATAGATGACCTCCGAAGCCAGCCCTTCTACCCATCCTGTCGCGATTATTCCCGACTTGACCATGGGTCTGAGAATAATGTCGACGTCTATTTCCTTGCCAACCTCATCGAAGACTGTCTGCTCGAGGTCTGAAGTTTCGACAGTACCATTCTTCATCAAGATTCTCAGAATGCCTCTTTTCACAGGATCTACAAGCGTTGACGCCTGCCGCTGTTCAGGTGTCATCTCGGTATACCGCGCAATCTGCCTGTATAGCTTAGGTAGCATGCCGATGTACTCATCATCATCAGCTTTGAGGAATACTTGAGTTGCGATTTCCGGAAGAGCATCTTTGTAGACATCCGGCTCCTCGTCGGTCCGAAGAACAAGGAACACCATCGATGGAAGTCCTTTCAGATGCATCTTCAGCCCACCATAGTATACTGCTAGGTTGAACTCATCCGAGACTAGTGAACTGAATCCGGGCCTTTCTGATTCCTCGGTTTCACCCATAGTGGCTATCCCATAGACACGCATGGCAGTAGTTGGGTCAATCCCTATTCTAAGCTTCTTTGGTGTCTTGGTAGTGACAACGGGCCCTAGCTCGTCATCCCACTTCAGCACGGCCAATCCTTCGGGCATCAGCAACCCTCTTCAAGCTGCGTCATACTCAGCTTCATTGTCTGTCCCCATGGTCACAAGGCGACTCCGTTCGACCCCTCCGGTCCAAGAGGTAGTCCTGACTCACAGACAATCGCCCCGCATGTCTAACAGGTGAGATGATAATCGTAGACCTGTCGCGAATTAATAAGAGAATCTTAGACGGACAGTAGAGAGAACGTTCAGGTAGGCAAAGCGAGCCGATATTCCTACCTCTCATTAACCAAAATGGAAACTACCATATTATTCCCAAAACCGCCAATGTTGTGAGTCAGTGCGGACTGAGGAGAGTCCGTCTGGATGCTCCTCGGCGCTTCTCCGCGTAACTGTTGTACCGCGTCGCGAATCTGGGCGACTCCTGTCGCTCCGGTCGGGTGACCTCTCGCTTTGAGTCCCCCTGTTGGGTTCACCGGCATTCTGCCGTCAACCTCTGTTTCGCCATTCAGAATAGTCTTCATAGCTGCACCAGTAGGAGCAAGACCGATATCTTCCATGTTAATGATCTCAAGGATTGAGAACGCATCATGAAGCTCAAAGACATCAATGTCAGATACATTGAGCTTCGCCATTGAGTAGGCCCGTTCAGCAGCAACTGCAGTAGCTTTCATCGATGTGAGCGACTGTCTGTGTTGGACCGCATGGTAGTCCGTCGCATGACCTACTCCAACGACTCTGACAGATCTATCTTTGACCTGAAGGTCTTTCACAATGCTCTTTGATGCAAGTACTAGGGCCGCTGCACCATCGCTTGTTGGACAGCTATCATAGAGTGTCAACGGATGTGCCATAACTCGTGCACGATTCACCTTCTCAACAGTAATCTCCTTCTGGAAATGCGCCAGCGGATTCTTTGCTCCGTTCTTGTGTGCTTTTACGGGCACAAGTGAAAGCTCGTCCCTGGTCAGACCGTAGTCGTGCATATACCTTCGTGCGACCATCGCAGCGAGAGCAATAGGCGTCGCTCCATATCGAGTTTCATTCTCGTAAGATATCATCTTTGCAAGAATCTGTGAAGCCGTGCTTCTCTCAATGCCCGACATCTTCTCGACTCCAATCACCAGGGCGAGATTGGACAGACCTGCTGCTATATGGGAGAACGCAACCTCAAACGCGCTGGAACCTGATGAAGGACCGGTTTCAACTCGTGTTGCAGCTGCGGGTACTAGACCAATTCTGTCAGCAAGGAGCGTTGAGAGGTGTCCAAAGCCTGTGAATTCGTCAGGATTCTGTGAACCGACTACAAGTCTGTCGAAAGTCTGTTCAACGGCACCGGCATCCACTAATGCCTCGTTTGCGGCCGCTTCTGCGAGCTCAACAATCGAGTCATCAAGGACTCCAAAACGGGTCATTCCGACTCCAACAATGTAGACAGGGTCCAAACAAGATCACCCTACTCGATCAACACAAGCAGGTCACTGGGGGTCACGTTTGAGCCAGCCTCGACGTTGACCGCTTTTACCTCTCCTGCAGAGGCGGCCTTCAGCTCGTTGAACATCTTCATTGCCTCAAGAATACAAACTGTCTGTCCACTCTGCACCATATCACCGACTTTGACTACGACCTCAGTGATCTTTCCAGGCATTGGCGGATATACACCGCCTGTCAACCTCTGTTCACGTGCTGCGGCTGCGCTAGGTGTTGCTTCGACATCAACCTGCCTTCTCACTCGCGCCCACTCAACATCACGCTGCTCTCCATTGAACTCGAGTGCAACCTTAGCACCTGTCTTGCTGACGACTTTGACAATGTGATCTGAGTAGGTGTCATTGACTTTCCAAGTTCCGTCTTCGTTGAGTTGAACTTTCAGAGTGAAGCTCTCTGGACCTACTCTTACTATCAAAAGACCGCCCTCGTCGAGCTTCTTCACCTCAACTCGATACTCCTTCTCATCCAGAGTGACATCATATTCGGAGCTCATCTAG
>CAYFTD010000221.1:0-3218 GCA_964345915.1 uncultured archaeon | reverse complement strand
TATTGGGCCATACAGAGATGTACCTGCTCCTGATGTCAATACGAACGCTCAGGTGATGGCTTGGCTGATGGACACATATAGCATGAACCAAGGCTATGCCGTTCCTGAAGTGGTAACAGGTAAACCAATCGAAGTAGGAGGATCTCTCGGGAGAAAGGAGGCAACATCCAGAGGGGCAGTCCTATGTGTTAGAGAAGCTGCCAGTGTCATTGGACTTGATCTGAATGGAGCCACCGTTGCCATAACTGGCTACGGAAATGTTGGCTACAATGCGGCTTGGCTAGTTGAGGAGCTTGGCGCAAAGGTTGTTGCTGCAAGCGACTCCAGGGGTGCCATCTATGCTCCTGATGGGTTCGATGCGAAGAAGGTCTACGAGCATAAGAAGAAGACCAGAAGCGTGAAGGACTATCCCGGAGCCAAGAACATCCGCCAAGATGAAGTGATTGGCCTGGATGTCGATATCCTCATACCAGCAGCGCTGGAGAACGAGATCACCGCAGAGAATGCGGACAGTGTCAAGGCCAAGATAGTTTCCGAAGGTGCCAACGGACCCACGACTCCTGAAGCCGACGAGATACTCTTCAAGAAGGGAGTTTTCGTGGTACCTGACATCCTTGCCAATGCAGGCGGTGTCACAGTTTCCTACTATGAATGGCTCCAGAATCTTACCCGTGAGTACTGGACAGAAGATGAGGTCAACAAGAAGCTCGAGAAGCGCATTGTGAAGGCTTTCAATGACGTACACAGGATTTCCAAGGAGAAGAAGGTTCACATGCGAACTGCAGCTTACGTCCTCGCTGTGGGCCGGATAGCCGGTGCACACAAGCTCAGAGGTTTGTACCCGTAGGCGATACGAGGCTGTATTCTACAGCCTCCTCCCTGTTTCTTTCATTCTTCTCATAGCGCGAAAGTGTCAATGACCGTCAGAGTGAAACACTAACACTCATCGCTTTGCTGCAAGTCAAAAACAGAAGGGTGGGGACTCTAGTCCCCACTCCAATCCATGATTCTTCTACCAGTCTAGTAGTATCTTCTCCATCTGGCTGCTTTGGTAACGATGTGCCATCGGGATGCCAGTGACCTCTTCTGCTAACGGAGTCAGTGAACACACGTCATCTCTGTCCAACAGATTGAGCTTCCACTTCCTGTTTCCAGCGAGAAGCTGCTGAAGTCCAGCACCCAACCTCTCATGGTAGTATGTGAACACACCAATAGCACCCTTGGGCATATCCTTGTACTTGTCACCCCATTTGTTTCGGAGTTTTGGCGATGCAACCATGTACTTCTCGGGATCATCACCATACATCTTCACGAAAGGCTTTGGTAGCTTACCCTCTTTTGCGAGTTCAGCATAGTAGGCACCCTTGAAGGTTGCTGTGATCGGAGATCGAGCCATCGCTGCCGCCGTCACGGTAGGCCCTTTGCCATCCAAATTGGACATTGCGATCGCTTTGAAGATTGCAGTTTCTTCTATTATTCCACCAGCAATTGACATTGTTGGCAAATGCTTCCCCTTCTTCTTTAGAATCTCTGCACACTTCAACATCTGGGCGTACAGATAGACCGTTGGCGTACTGGCCTCGTTCATCATTGGCACTGGTGACATCCCTGTGCCTCCGCCAGCTCCATCAAACGTCAGATGGTCGATCTTCGCCTCTGATGCGATTTTGAAAGTGAAGGCGACATCAATTGGTCTATAAGCGCCAGTCTTAAGGAAGACCTTCTTGGCTCCGTTGTCCCTCAGCCAGCTGATGTCCTCGACCATTCCCTTATGCTGAGGCATACCGACACGGCTGTGTCTTTCGAATGATTTGAAGACGCCTTCCTTGAAGGCTTCAGCAACGACTGGGTCGTCTGGATCTGGAATCACAACGTATCCTCTATTCTTGAGTAGTCGAGCCCTCTCAAGAGAATACAATCGCACTTCGCCGCCAATTGCCTTTGCACCCTGACCCCATTTTCGCTCAATGATATTGACCTCAAGCTTGGTGATAACATATAGGTCAACGCCCAGTCTCTGGTCCTCCACGTTGGTCTGGACAGCAATGTCTCCATACTTGCCATCCCACCAATCCCGGTACGCTTTGATTCTGAATACCATGTCGGGGGAATGCTCGATCCTCTTCTGACCCTTGAGCTCCTTGAACTTCGACTCGGGGTCCATCCCGCATACGTTTTCACCAACTACCTGCACAACACCCGAGAGTGCTGCCCCACCAGCGATACCATCCCAGTTGAGTTTGGCAACTGCGGTGGAGCCAAGTCCCGCCGTAAAGACTGGGACTTTCATAGGGACTCCTCCGATTTCAGTCGACACATCAACGTTCGGAAAGACGGCCACGTCAGAGTCTGCCTCAATCCCATGAGCACCTTGGACTTGTACCATGATCTGGAAGTCTTCCCATCCGAGGCCGTAGTACTTGTTACCTGACGAGGTACTTGCTCCAAACTCCTCCGGTTCTGGATAGAGTACTTCTTTTCCTCGGAAGGCGGATTTACTGATTTCACATAGGACTGTACATGACTTGATGCAAGCTGGACACATTCCAGACTGAGGATTTACGTCAGACTGACGCGTTCTCGTCCCTGCCGAGCCACGTTTGTTTGGGATTCCTCGATTTGGGATTCCTACAGTTGTCAATAATACACACCTCACCTTGGCTATACAAGGTCCTGAGTATGCCGTCCACTTTTCAACCTGTACTTAAGTCTAATCCCCATTTGACAGCGTAATTGTGTGGCCGACTGACTCTGCAGAATCTAGGGTCATTTCCGGAGAGAAGAATGTGGATTTCCGAATCCTCTATTTCCGGATTATTTCGAGAAGCTCAGCCAGTCGACCTTTCACGTCGGACTCCACAGTGGTCAGCTGAGCCAACTGGCCAATCTGTCCGACACGTTCACTTCGAAACTCTTCTTCGGAGATCTTGCCTTGACGTCTTTGAAGCTCAAGCCTGTCCATCTCTGCTGCAATCTCCCTTCGTCTTTGCTCTACAAGTTCGAACCCCTGTTTTAGGGACATCCACTCTATCATGGCACTGCTCTTCTCTTGCTCGAGGCGTTCGCGCCTGAGTCTTTCTGCTTCTTGTTGCTTGAGCTGTCTATTGGCCGCACGAATCTCTTTCTGAATCTCGTAGAGCCGTCCCTCCACCTCTCTCTTCACTTGTACCATCTGTGTTGAGATCTGCCATTTCTCATGATACTGAGTCATGTGTTCC
>CAYFTD010000220.1:0-8291 GCA_964345915.1 uncultured archaeon | reverse complement strand
GTCTGAAGAAGATGAAGAAGGCGCTGGCGGCACACTGCGACCAAATCGTTCACGACCGTCTCGTTCGTATTGTCGAGATTCCAGCCGGTGTGACAACGACAGATCTTGGCACTTTTCTAGCCGATTCGAGCAATCTTGTGATCGAAGGGCAATCATTGGAGGTAGCAGACCTCTTGATAACTTTGAGTCAGGGAGGAATGCTTGGTTTCAGGAGAGGTCGTGAAACTACTCTCTGCAATGCTGCGGCCAGTCTGTTTAATGGTGGTGGCCACCCATATGCGGCCGGCGGCGAATATGGTACATATGAGGATTTTCAAGCAGTATGCGATGATATACTCTTGACCTTGGCAAAGAGCAAAGAATGGGTCATTGGAATGGATGAAATCTGACTAACCCTCTTCGCTGTGTTTGATTTGAGTGCCGGTCGACATCATTTGTGTCAGCACATTTGAAATATCGTGAGCCTCTTCCCAAAGTCGTTCAAATGTATTGATGGCATCCTCGATTAGTGTAGGGTTCTCCCTCTTGTAGATCAAGGCAGCCGTGTCAGCGGCTGCAACATCTGTCAGGTACAGCATCATGACCTTGTCATTGAGGCTGAGCATTCGATATGATCTAGTTCCAGGCGGCAGTGCCCGCAGTTCTAGTTTCCGGGTGCGAATCGCCTCATGAAACACTTCGCTCAGATTACTGATGAAGTTCTTGAGTAGTCCAAGGCCTGCGTGGTCAGACTGTGCCATGAGGATGTTCAATGCCTTGACTCGCGCGCCTCTGAGAGTAGTTTCAAGCAGTCTACGGTCGGTGGCACTACTCTGAGATGGACCTTCTTTGAGGACTATTAATGGATTCAGAGTTCTGATTATGTCTCCAGGTCCTGCCACGTCTAGGATTTCCCCATTAATGACGCTCCTCACATTGTCAATGCCCTCGACAACTCCTGATGTCCGGCTCACGATGTTCCCAATCAGTGTGCTTCTAAATTCTTGAGAGAGCGCCTTGACATCGATTGACTTGAGGAAACCAACCTCTTCTACGACTTTCTTCCTAGCTCTTGCCAGTTCCTCTAGTCTGACATCCTTGCATCTTTCTAGAGCGGTGGTAATGGAGTCCCTGGTCACAATGTATTTCATTGGCCTTTCAATGCGGTCAACAACCACGAATTGATTCTGTACGAGCTCTGACAGTTTTCGGTATACCCAAGCCTTCGAAACATCCTTCCCATCAAGAGCGACAACCTGCGACCAGATTTCCTTGGCCGACACTGATCTGGAAAGTCCCCCGGCTGCTGACAATACCGCATGAAGTATTCTCATATCCTTTGAGGAAAGGTCCAATCCAATGCTATGAAGAAGTTCAACCTTCTCTGTGATCCTCACGACATGCTCTCCTCCCACATGGGACCTTCCAGGACATCTCTTGCTTGACAGTAGTCCTTGTCGAAACTCTCTATGGCATCGTCAATCAGAAAGGGGTTTGCGCTCCTAGGAATCCAAGTCGCCGCAAATGGATCTTCTGATACAATCAGAATTATCCCTTCATTATTCCTCCCAAGGAGCTGGCAAGTGGCCTTGGGGTTCAACATGAATCTCAATCCGACTTTCAGCCCCCTCTGTTTCAGTTTCTCATACAAAGAGGTTAATCTCTGCATAACGTTCTTCCTCAGCCTCAGACGTCCCAACCCTCGGAGTTCGACACCTTTCAAAGCTAGCTCAACCATTGGTCTGAGGCGTTCGTCGCTTACGGAGGGCCTCGGTACGATCCAATCCAAGCTCGCGCGTACAATATCTCCCTGCCTTGCTTTGCTGTAGATCTCACTGTCGATAAGACGCCTAACGCCATCTACGCCGTAGCCAAATCTTGTTCGCTCTCCTGAACGTTCACCTGTGAGCAACTCTATCATGCTTGTACTCAACAAGTCAATGTCAATTCTTCCAAGGGACTGCTCCTCTGACTCTAGCCTAGCTATCTCTTCCTTCAAGGCGGCAGTCTTGTCCTGGGCCAGGCGGTACAATGCAGCCAAGATCGTGTTTGAACTGGCTGCATAACCATGCCGGTACGAGCCGCGATCTACCTGTATGAATCCCTGTTCCTCAAGTGACATTAGGCATCTGTATATCAGCGAATGGGCCACAGGCTTCTTCTCCGACGGTCCTCCCAAGCTATCATAGATATCGCCAAATCCCACAGACATACCAGGCTCAGTCTGGGCGCGTAGCAGAGCACCGAGCACCTGGGCGCGTTTTTCACTCACCGCCAAACCAAGGACACTCATAGCTTTGTCAAACCGTTTCTGATTCAAAGGACTATCACCTCATCCATTGCTAGCATGATCAAAGTTCTCTCCAAGTGCATTTGAAACGGCTGAGGGCAGATAATCCTCCGGTCTTGCTCCGAAGGTCCTAAGATTCTCGGGTGTCAATTCCAGCACAGATTTGCTCTTTTCCCATGTCTCATCAAAAGTCGCTATGGCGTTGTCAATCAGGTCAGGATTAAAACTTCGCGTTATCCAAGCTGCTGTGATGGGTGACTCCGAGATGAAGAATGCCATGACCTCATCGTTAAGACTGACGAATTGATATCCTCTCCTATCCACATTCTGAATCCTTACATCAATGTTCAGTCCCTGCTCTTTACAGTCGACCAACTCTCTGGTCGTTCTTTTGATCCAACCGGTTGATACATCCTCCTTCAGAACGCTTCCCATGGCCAAGATGTCTGGATGAAGCCCATATCGCACATCTACGCCTCTTTTGGCAGCGTCGAAAACGCGCATGAACCTTTCAGGCGCCTCTTTTCCGAATGCTCCAATCCAGATGGCTATTGAACGGATTACATCGTTCTTCCCAGCCCGTTCGTATATCGTCGAGTTTGTGACTCTGTGGAATTCATCCATTCCTCTGATGAACCTGGAGCTAGGAGTGTGTTTCTCGCCAGTGACTGCATTCACAAAATCCCGCGCGAGCAAGCCGCATTCGCATTCAGCAAGAAGATGCAGCTTGTCGTTGACATTCATCTTCTCTTTCTCTAGCTCTAGGACTCTTTCTTCTTTCAGCTTCTCAAGCCCCGTCATTACAGTATTGACGTCTGCAATGTACCGCTTGCGGTATGAGTCCTGCCTTTCGAGTCGGATGAATTGCTTCTTCTCAAGTGACTTCAATGCCTTGTGTACCCAGGGCTTCTTCAGTTCTGCTCTTGGAATGTGTTCTTGTAGAGCATGGTAGATCTCGCTGAAACCAAAGTGTTTGGGGGTCCCCTTCTGCATTCGCAAGAGAGTGCGAAGCAGAGCCATCTCTCGTGACTCACGGTTTCCGCCTGTTTTGAAACCAAGGTTTCTAAGTGTGTCATTCAGGGTCCTGTCCAATGTCATTTCTAGACCTCTTCCTCGGTCTTTACTCAAATCATGACCTAATCTGAAAACATACTAACTATATTCTAGTTTACAACGGCAACTCTTTTTATATCTTCTAGACAATAAATCTAGTGCGGTAGTATGCAGGAACTCCGCATGGATGCGCAAACGCGTCCAGATAGGGCGTGTTACACCCGGACAATGTTTTGTCGCTGCGACGAAGCAGGGTGGGCGGGGGGGGGCGGACCCTGTTTCCAGACACATGCGTTTTTCCTCTATAGCCCCCCAACTGCTATGGCTCTAAGGTATCCCTTTCCTATCCTTACAACCATAGGCAAGAAGTTGGTCAACAGAGTCATTATATCTGAAACACCGGCTTGACCCTGAATTAGGCTGTTCAGCGTCTTAGCATCTAGTTCTTCAAGCACAACCTCAGCCGCCTCAAGTGGATCATTATACATGGAATACCTGCTAACCGCCCACATTCCTCTTCCAGTGTTCTGTATGTTTGACGCAAGCTTGGACTTGCGATACTCCTTCTCATACTTCCTCATACTGCCTCTAGAGAAGTCGTCCTCATCGACTGCTCTCATGGCATGCTTGGCCAGCATAGTCCCTGCGTGGAAACATGTAGTCACACCGCCGCCTACAATGGAGGAAACCTGACCGGCTGCATTTCCGCACAGAGAAACACCTGCGTCAGTGAATCTTGGGATAATGCCGGCACATGGAACAACTCCACCATTCTGTGCCACTATCTTTGAGTTTCTCAGTTCAGGGAAACGTTTCTTGTACTTCCTGAGCACGTCCAACATGGGAGGAAGCTTCTCCCATTTCTCTCTCGATGAAGGAACTCGGCCAATGCCCAGGTTGACCTCAGTTTCGCTTCTCGGATAGAGCCACATGTAGCCGAGCGAGACATCCTTCCCCACGTAGAAGTATGCGGTGTCTGAATCAACACCTTTGCAGTCAGCTAGCTTCCATCTCACACCATAAGAGAGAAGCCATTTTGGATGGGTGAAACCCGCAGTTTCTGAAACTCGGCTGAAGGCTCCGTCGGCTCCCACCGAGATACTTGCTCTCTCCTCATTGGAACCCTTGTGCTTCACGCCTACTACCTGGTTCCCCTCGCGGATTACTGACTGCACTCGAGTGCCATATCGGAACTCTGCCCTGTCTGACTCTGCCCGATCTCGCATCAGTTCTTGGCACTTGTCTTCATCCAGCAGATATGAGTTCCCAAGCAAGCCCTCGCCCACTGCAATGTTCGCACCAGTGTCAAGGCTCTCCCCGATGATAGCGCTGTAGCGGTTGCCTACGTACTCTGAACTTGGCTTCACCCTGAGAAGCTTCAAAGCGTTGTCAGTGACAAGTTCTCCCATCAGCGAGTCAGTGACGGCGGCTCTCTTCTCGAGAACAAGTGTACTCAGTCCTTTTGCCGCTGCTCTCTCTGCTGTCATGAGCCCAGCGGGACCGGTTCCCACAATGACTAGGTCTTGAGGCATGCTGAAAGTGCTCCTAGAAGTTACAATGCTTGTGGCCGTCGGTTCCGTTCTCTCTATATCTGTTTCCCCTGCGGAAGAAGTCAGTCGGAATTCTGATATTGCTATACTTAAAATAGAACCTGTGCCGGTCAGCATCTCAGTTCGTAGAAGGTTGAATAATGAGAATCAGATCCATAGCCTATGGTATCTATCTGGCCATTTCAATACTCTTTAGCATAACAGTGGCAGCTATACCAGCTATTGGTGCGGTTTTGATCGCATATGACCAGATAGATGCAATCCTGATTCAGATTGGCTGGCCTTTCGCCGATATACAGCAATTCTTTCAGGGTGCCTTCGGGTCCATCTTTCCAGCAGTAGCGTTCGAGCGGTTCTGGTTTATAGTCCTTCTACCGACACTTGCACTCTTGTGCTACGGCCTGTTTCTGGCTCTGCTGGCAATCATGTTCAGACTGTCACGTAGAGTCATCCCATTTCTCGAGGATGGCTACTACTCAATGGAGACCGAAGAGTGGCTCTTATATGAGTACTACGAGGTCTACTATATTCTGTTTCCGTACTTTGCCTGGTTCTTGAGCGTATTCTTTGACACCAAGCCAAGACACACATGGTTTGGTGCAGACATCGGAAAGTACACCGTCGTCGGGAATGGCCGCCTCTTCAATCCTGAGAGAACCATCATTGGCAACCACTGCTTCTTTGGTTACGACGCATTGATGAGCGGACACGTGTACGAAGGTGACAAACTCTATCTTAAGACCGTGAAGATTGGTGATAATGTCATCGTGGGAGGCAACTCCGTGATACTTCCGGGAGCCGATATTGGGGACAACGTCATTATCGGTGCTAACACCGTTGTTCCCAAGGACAAAGTCATTCCTCCCAACACTATCTGGGTTCATGGCAGAGCCATTCCACGAACGCCCAGTCAACCTGAACTGGAGAAGCATCAGGTCATTGGCGGTCCTTTCGGAACTGACTTTCCAGAACAGGTTCCTGAGGAAGAGAGCGAGAACACACCTTCCGAGGAGCAACCGAGCTAGATGACCAAATCCATTTCGTGACACCACACACTCATTGGGTTTGTCAAACGTTATAAGACGCGCAAAGAACGACCTCACCGACGAGAAAGTGGTGGGTTCTTATCCACTACGAGGGACGAGCTGAAGAGATGTCGGAAGAAAAGCCGCGATACACTCCCAGGGGGTATCAGAACTACATACTTGACAGAGTAAGTGAGCTGAAGGGCACGAATCTACTCCTTGAGCTCGACTGCGGCTTGGGAAAGCGATTCATTACACACCAACTTGTGGCAGAAAGGTTTACGGACCTCAGATTCCTCATAGTCGTCCATTCGTCATCATCCCTGGCTGAAACTGTCGATTACCTCAGTGGAGAATATGGGGGGTTGGACGAAGAACTTGGCGAGTTGTCCTCAAGGGTACCATCTCCAAGAAGGCCCACAGTTCTGAAGGACAGAAGAGTCGTTGTGGCAACTCCTCAGGTGCTTGCAGGAGTTGCGAAGAAGGATTTGGGTCTCTTCGAGTCCTACGATGCTCTTCTCATTAATGAGGTCGACACCTTGATTCGGAGAACTAGCGGAAAGACCACTCTGGTCTTTCCGTGGCAAACTATACTCACACTTCTTGGTGACAAATGGCTAATTGGAATGAGTGGAACCCTGCGTGATGATCATGCCGTCTTCACAAAGGAACAACTTGAGATTCGCGACGAACTAAAGACACTGAAACATCACATACCGAATGCTGAAGTCATCTCAATGGAGGACCTCTATGGCACTGATGTTGAAGACTTTCTTGAGCCCACCTTCCTGACAGTCGTGACAGTGACCGACCCCAAGCTCAGGTCCATCTCAATGGTATTAGATGAATTGATACTTAACACTCGCTCTGAGATAATGGCTGAGTTAGCAGAGAGTTACAATCTGGAACTAGTTGAGGGTGACGCTCGACGTGTGCATCTTCTTCTTGAACGACTACCTGTGACTGAAGAGTTGAAGGGACGCTATTCAGGACTATTGATGCTGCGGAAGTATGTCTTTGCGATGCCCTCAAAGCAATTCCTCAGAATGTTTCATAGTGACTTCATAAAGCAGTACTTCAATGTCAACCAACTCAGAAGGTCATTGGTTGAAGTGCCTGCAAAGATCACACGGGTACTCAAGATTGCACTTGACCACAGAAAGACGCTCGTTCTAACGTCCTATCTTGAGATGGTTGCTCAGATCTCTGCAGTCCTCGAGAAAGCGGGCCTACAGGTTCTAGTTGTCACTGGACAGACCAACGATAAAGGACAGGTACTCAGAGAGTTCAGAGAGAACGACGCTGCCCGGGTCTTGGTCATGTCACCAGTTGGTGAACGTGACCTTGATATTCCTCAGGCTGATGTAATGGTGGTCTGCGATTCGATAAACACCACCAAGACGATGTACCAGAAGTTCAAGAGAACGCGTGGAGGCCTTGTGATTCTACTTGCATATGACGGTACTTCTGAGGAGCGCAAGATTAGGAAACTCATGCAGAGGGTGCTTGACAGATATCCATGGTCTACTGCGGTTCTGGAACGCGATTTGGGATTCTGAGTCTTCGTTTCTATCTCTTCCCACCAGTGAAGGTGGATGACAATAAGCTCAGCAGTTGCCCGTGAAACGCAGGTTCCAACTTGGACTGAACGAATCTGCAGAGAGTTATGAACTGGATGGTTCGCGAATCCGCGTCTTCGCCCGTCCCTAGAATCTTCTTGGCACCCTTGGTTAGGTCCCTGACTATACTCTTCCCCCTCTTATGATCCTCGAGGAGCTTGGTCGCCTCCTGTTCTATCCGTTGCACTTGACTCTTGACACGAATGTCTGCAAGGTCGTCAGTCCCCATTGACTTGACCATGTCCATGATGACATCAAGAATTCCATTGTGTAGTCCTGCAATGAGCGCCTCGACTTCATACGCCGTGAACTTCACGGTGGTTGAATCATCACTCAATTGCCATTTGAGGTCGCTGCTTCTTTGAACCTTGAGCGACCTATCGCCAATCACTATAACATCATCGAAGTATCTGCTGTCGATGCTGCCCTGAACAGCTGTCTTGACGAGTGCTGCTTCACTCAACTTCAGACGAATCGACTGACCACCATTTGTGACCACCATGCAGTACCCCTGAGTCGGTGTCATCTTCTGAACGTAGTCTGAGGCCGGAGCAACTTCCACTGGAGGGAGGCGCTTCAGCTTCTCCGCAAGCTCCCTGATCTCAGCTTCCGTGCAGTAGTAAGACTGTCTATCTCCAGCAATGGATATCGTTCCATCTTCTGCTCGTGCAAACTCAATCTTGTTGCCAGCACCCACATCAGTAGTCTTGTGATACACCTGAGTGTAGCTTCTGGCAGTCTGGGCAAGCTTCTCTAGAGCCGCAGCAATCATATG
>CAYFTD010000219.1:0-3352 GCA_964345915.1 uncultured archaeon | reverse complement strand
CCCTTGTCCTCGCCCTTGTCCACGTCTATCGTACAGATTATGTCGTCAGAAACACCGAATTGGGACATGGTTTCACCCAAGAGTTGCTTCGCAGCACCACAGAATAAGCAGGCTCGTCCACTGTACAGTATGATGCAGCCGCGGCGGCCGCAAGGTGTCATGTCTAACCTGTTCGAGTGTTGCATCGAGTGCGCCACGTCCATCCCAATCAGGTAATAATATAGGATATTCAGTTATTATAAATCCTCGTATATCCTCATACTATTGTTATCTGGTCGCTAGACCTGGTCTAGGCAGCGTTCTATGCACCCTCTTATCGGTTATTCTTGCTCCAAGAATTGCGCGCCATTCTCAATGACCGAAACGGACAGGCTAAGACCATAGCAGACTTAACATACGGCCACAGAGTTCTTGACAAGAACAACGTTGCGGAGGAGTCTTATTGGGTCATGATTCAGACACACTCATGTCCAAGGCGTATTCGAAGATTCCTGAGTCCGAAACAACCTCTCGAGTATCTAGACTCAAGAATCTGTTGTCTGAGCAGGGACTTGATGGAGCACTGCTCATGTCAGTCACAGAGTTATACTACTACTCAGGGATTGGTATTCCAGGGGCGGTCTATGTTCCCTTGGATGGCGAGCCTATCCGCCTGTCTGAGAGAAACCTCAAAGTCACAGAAACCTACTCTCCTCTGACTGATATTCGGCCTCTGGGGAGAATGTCGGCGCTCTTCGAAACTCTCGGAGTGGGATCGCCGTCGCGAATTCTAGTGGAGGGGGATGTGCTGCCTTTCTCGCTGGTGACATTTCTTCAGTCCAGATCAGCGTCCATTGAACTTGTCGATGGTAGTGCTCACCTCAGACAGATTAGGTCGGCCAAATCAAGCTACGAGATTGACCTGATAGAGAAAGCAGCAACCACAGTCGACAAATCATTCGAGTTCTGCAGAGAGGTTGCGAATCCAGAGATGACTGAGATTGAACTGGCCGTTCGCCTCGATTCGTGGATGGTTGAGAGAGACCATGCCGGCTTCATTACTACCCGGGCGTTCAACATGGAAATGGTGCAGTACTCCTACGTGGTCTCAAGTGAGGGATCTACTCTAAGCACCTACTTCACGCCGATATCAGGTCAGGGACTCTCTCTCAAATACCCATTTGGGTCTACAAGAAAGAAACTTGGAAAGAACCGACCGTTCATAGTCGACACTGTTGGGAACTATCAAGGATACATGTCTGACACTACTCGGACCTTTGTATGCGGACATCTTGACAGGGAGCTCCGCGACAAACTGGAAGCTCTGGGGCAAATCAAGAAGTTCTTGGTAAGCTCCATGACTCCGGGGAAGAATCTTGGCGAGCTTTATGAAGAAGTCATGGACCTGAGTAAGGAGCTGGGAATTCATGACAACTTCATGGGCACCAAGTCTGACAAGGTTGTGTTTCTTGGACATGGTGTGGGGCTGGAACTGGATGACCTTCCAATCTTCTATTCAAAAGGTCCAGATCTACGTTCAGGAAATACCCTTGCGTGTGAGCCCAAGTTCATCATCCCCGGGAATGTACTGATAGGTATCGAGGACACATACGCTATCACGGACAAGGGTAACAGACTGCTTTCGCAGGCGCCTGAACTGTTCGAAATCTAGTTATTCACCGGCCTAGCTTTCTTTCAGCAGCTTTAGACCTAATGCATTTCCGAATTCTTTAGCCCGTGAGATTACTCCCGCTGCAATTGGCCCTTTCCTATCTTCAACGAGTGCTGAGAAACCGTCAATAACCAAGGTCACTCCGGGCATCTTCTCTCGAATTATACTTTCTAGCTTTCCTACTGCGATGCCCTTGTTGCCTCCGGTATATGTGTCAAAGGCGGCTCCAATCTTTCCCTGCAATTCGACAATGACAGCCCTCTCAATGAACTTGATCATATTCCTTGCTGGTTCCTGATTATGGTTTGGACATCCAAACAGGATAGCGTCGTATCCGACGAGGTCGTCCGTGTGGTGAACCTCACTAGTCTTCACGACATCACACTCAATGTCCCCGGCACCCTTGATGCCTTCGGCAACGGCCAATGCCAACCGTCCTGTGTTTCCATAGATGCTCTCATAGATGACTATCGCTCTCTTCATAGATTCTCTCCTCCGTCATCATCCTCGTTGTTTGAGGACTGAAACTGCATCAGCGATTACTTCGTAGGTCTTCTCCAGATCTCCTTTGGAATGTGCGAATGACATACCACCAAGGCCGTGATAGCCAAATACACCCCTCTCCATCAGCAGGCCTTGGAAACGGTCAAGCTGCGTATGGTCCACAGCCTCTCCCAGAATCGAACCAGTATGGATGTCCTCCTTGAGTGGGTGCTTGAGTACGCTAATGAACATCATAGAACCTTCACCGGTAGCGATGGCGTGAAAGTTCTCCTCTGTGAACAGATTGTTTAGATGATCTCGAAAGTCATCTCCTCGGCCGTTTAGCGTTTCGTACTCTTTCTTCAGGCCTTGGAGTTGTTTCAGAGTGGCAACTCCTGCGACCATGGCCAAAGGGTGACCGGAGAAGGTTCCACCTCCTACCCATCGACCACCAGAAGCACCAGGTGCAGCGAGTCTCATGATGTCTTCACGACCTCCATAGACGCCCAGGTGCATGCCGCCTCCGGCGATTTTCCCAAGTGTCAGTAGGTCGGGCTCCGCCCCAAAGATCTCCTTCCCAGCAGAACCATAGCGCAAACGGAAACCTGTGACAATCTCATCGTAGATCAGGAGGATATCTCTACTCTCAGTTTCTTCGCGTAGGTGGGGCAGGAAACCCGGTTCTGGTGGAATCCCTCCACCAGCACCCATTACTGGCTCGACTACTACAGCGGCGAGATCAGCACCGTGTTTCTTCATCATGGAGTCGACGCTATCACGATCATTGAAGTCGAATGTAACACCATCGAAGAAGGGGTCATCTGTGAATGGATGGCTGATGTGATAGCCAAGCGAGTCGTTGCCGCCATGCCAGCCGCCCCACGCCTTGGCAACTCTCTTCTTCTTGGTGAACAATCGTGCCATCCTTACTGCATACATTGTGGCTTCGCTGCCGGTACTGCAAAATCGCATCCGAGAGAGGGTAGGAATCGCACTCTGAATCATTTCACCAAGAGCTACTTGATGCTCGTTCACAGCTCCCAGGTGAATTCCGTTCTCTAGATGTTGCTCAATTGCCGTCCTGACATTGACATTGTTGTGTCCAAGAATCTGTGCATAGTGTGTCATCCACCAATCCACGTATTGATTTCCATCTACGTCCCAGACGTGGCTGCCTTCACCCCGAGTCATGAAAGGTGGATAGGCACCACATCTGTC